>JASHRE010000403.1 GCA_030037515.1 Candidatus Sulfotelmatobacter sp. | reverse complement strand
TGAAACTGGCGCTGTAGTCTCCCCGATTGGGATCGACCATGCGCTTCGTGAAGGATCCCGTGTGCACGAGTTCGGGGAGCGTGGTGGCGTAGTGCCCGTATTGCTTGTTGAATTGGCGCTGCGCACGGATCACCACGCGCATATAGGCCAGCGCCGCCGCTTCAGAATCAGAATGTGCGGGGTCGCCGGGAAATTTCGGTTTGTACGCTGACGCACTTTGATCGGGCGGTTGAGTTTGATCGTTGGGAGCTTGCTGTGCGGACAACCAGGTGGCAGCGGGAACCGAAACAAACAGGATCAGGGTAGCCAGAAGATTTCTATTCATCGACGATTATTCCCCACTTACGGTCATAGTGTTGTGCGTCGAAATCGAGCGTAAACGCTGCTTGGAACGAGCGCTTCCATGTTACTCCCGTAATTTCACTTCGGTCACCTTCTCTTTGCTTCGCTGCCGATTATTACTATGCTGAGTAAGAGAATCCATACCCACAGGGACCACTATGAAAGCAGCCGTCGCCAGAAAGCCGGTTATCAGAATTGCAGTGGTGGAAAGCGATCCTTTGCGCTTTGTCGGGTTTCGCGCGCTGTTCGACGCGGAGCCCGAGTTCGAACTCATCTCGGCGGCGCTGCCTGAAATCGGCACGTTGCAGAACATCGATCTGATTCTGCTCGGCAACCGTTCTGGACAAAATCTGTTTGACCTGATGGCCAGCCTCAAGGCCACGCGCCCAGATCTCAAGATTATTGTGACCGGCTCCGGCGTAGATGAAGAAACGATTCTCAAGGCAATTGCTTCCGGAGCCAAAGGCTACGTGGATGAAGCCGCGACACCTTCGGAATTTGCGCAGGCAATTCGCGTGGTGAATCAAGGTTCGGTGTGGGCTCCGCGTCGCGTGCTGTCGATGTTCATCGAGCGCGTGTCCTCGGCCCCAGGGCGAATCTTTCCCGCTGGCCGGGTGACGTTCACCGATCGCGAAAAAGAAGTTCTGGAAATGCTCGTGGCCGGGCGCTCCAACAAAGAGATCGGTGCACAACTGGGCATTGAAGAACGCACGGTGAAAGCCCATGTGGCCAAGTTGATGCGTAAAGTCGGTGTGCAGAACCGCATTGCACTTTCGGTGCACGCGATCACGCATTCGCTGGTGACGACCAAGTAGTCTCAAGTCCTGCCTCCGGAGCTGAGGTCGCGAGGTTCGAGTTAGACTTTTCTCCGAGATCAAAGCGGAATCTCTACCTGACAATCGTTTCGCGGACGCACGTTCTCACCGGGGCAGGCGTTCATACGTAGCGCCCAGTCCAGCCGCCCCCGGTACCGCTTTTGGGCGCTGTTTCCTTGATTCCGGGCTACCGCTCCATCATCTACGTAACCAAAATCCACTTACCTTCGTAATCTTGCCCGGATTCGCGACCCAACGCATACTCGCTTCACCTACCACAGAACCTGGGAGACGGGGTTGAGAGTGGCGATTAGGGTCACTGCTTTCAGCCCCGCATTTTTTTCCTGCGGGTTCCTGGCGACTCGCGACTCGCCGCTCAAAAGCCGCCTCCTGTGATTTCGTTTACAATTCTCTCCTGGATTTCCCAGTCATAAATTCTGTTCCAGTGGTGAGGAGCCATGAGGAAGATAACGTTGTTGTTCGCGATTCTGTCCCTGTGCACGGTGTTGTTTGCGGCCGATGATCAGCCCGCCAAAGATTCCAAAGCCACCGACCGCGTGCAGGCGGCCGCCGAGGTGCTCGATGAAATTCAGAACACGCCCGATAGGGGCATTCCCCAGCAAGTGCTGGGCTCGGCCGAATGCGTGGCCGTTGTGCCATCGATGCTGAAAGGCGGCTTCATTTTCGGCGCGAAATACGGACGCGGACTCGCCAGTTGCCGTACTTCGAAAGGATGGAGCGCGCCGGCATTTTTCATGGTCGAAGGCGGCAGCTTCGGATTTCAGATCGGCGGCCAAGCCGTAGACCTGATCATGCTGATCATGAACGACAACGGAATGAAGAGCTTGCTCTCCAGCAAATTTGAACTGGGCGCCGATGCTTCGGTCGCCGCCGGTCCGGTCGGGCGTCTAGCGGAAGGCGACACGGACTGGAAAATGCGCGCCGAGGTCCTGACTTATTCGCGGGCGCGCGGAATCTTTGCCGGAGTTACGCTTAATGGCGCCGTGGTCAAGCAGGATAAAGATTCGACGCGCGAATTCTACGGGCACATGGTCACTTTTCCCGCGTCGTTGAAGGGAGAAGTGGACGCCCCCACGAGTGCGGGCCCGTTCCTGACCACGCTGGCCAAGTGGGCCCAGGCGGCGGCGAAATAGAGATCATTTGACCTGGACTTCCTCATCAGGACACGGCAGTTTGATGGTCGAAACGTCATCCCCCATCGTCATCCTGAGGTCTGCGTTGTTTGCAGGACGAAGGATCAATGCGGTTCCCGGCAAGTTGCACAGGTCCTCGGCCGCAAGAACCGCGGCTCAGGATGACATCGCCGACAACAAATGCGGCGAAAGCTAGAATATGCGGCGGCTTGGCCGTTCATAAAAGTTCTGGGCATTTTGCCGCGACCGCTCTCCCGCGCCTTCGCCATCGCTCTTGCTCGAGCGTTCTATCTCCTGCATGTCCGATTGCGGCGCGTGGGCATGCGCAATCTCGGGCTAGCCTTTCCGGAAAAATCAGCGGCTGAGCAAAAGCGCATCCTCCGCGGAGTCTTTACTTCTCTCGGGCGCGAGCTCGCTGAAGTCTGTCAATTTCCCAAGTACACCCTGCAAAACGTTGACGATGTTGTTGTCTACGACGGTCTGGAAAACTATGAGCACGCCTACTCGCGCCGCAAGGGTGTGCTGTTTCTGACGGCGCATTTCGGCGCCTGGGAACTCTCTGCCTTCGCGCATTCCCTCCACGGACACTGGCTGCATATTGTCATGCGGCCGATGGACAATCCCTATCTGGACCGGCTCATCCAGAGCTATCGCACCCTGCACGGTAATAGAACCGTCGGCAAGGATGATTTCGTCCGCGGCTTGCTGGGGGCGATGAAATGCGGCGAGACCGTAGGAATATTGATGGATACGAATATGACTCCTCCGCAGGGAGTATTCGTGAACTTTTTTGGGATCCCGGCGTGCACGGCAAGCGGGTTGGCCCGCATCGCGCTGCGCACCGGTGCCGCTGTGGTTCCCGGTTTCACGATATGGGATGAGAGCCTGGGGAAATACCGCCTGCGCTTCGATCCGGCGCTCGAATTAATTCGCACCGGGGATCTCGAAGCTGACATTATGGCCAACACGCAGCAGTTCACGAAGGTGATTGAAGATTACGTGCGCCGATATCCCGATCAGTGGTTGTGGGTGCATCGCCGCTGGAAGACACGCCCGGAAGGTGAGCCGCCGCTGTACTGACATCCGTGCGCGCGACGATTAGCATCATAAGGTTTCCGGCGGTCTGATTCAGCATGGCTTACACATGGTTCATCCTTTTGCTGGCGGTTTCCGCAACCGTGGCGATGCTTTTGATTTTGCACGGGACCTCGCTCGGCGATGCCCTGCATGATCGCATCCCCGACCGGCCTCGCCGCAGGCTATTTGTGGCTTCGGTGAGCTTCTTTCTGACATTCGGGGGCGTGCGCGCCGTGGTGTATGGTGTCACCCACCAGATCCCGCCATTTCATTTTGTTCAGGTCGGAGGCCGGCACATTCATCATCTCGTCTTCGGAATCATTATTCTGCTTCTCGTCGGATACGGTTGGCTCTGCGAAATCGGCAACGGATCGGATCGTTCTTCGATTTTTGCCGGCCGGCTGATGTCGATTCTGTACGGGGTTGGGGCCGCCCTTACGCTTGACGAATTCGCCCTCTGGTTGAACCTCAAAGATGTGTACTGGTCGGCCGAGGGACGAAGCAGCATCGACGCCGTGATCCTGTTCGGAGCCTTGCTGTCGGCCGGGGCCTGGGGCGCGCCGTTGTTCAGTGGTTCGCGCAAACGCCAATAGTGTGAGGGCCAGGCATCGTTATTCCGCGTCTTTCGCCTTCCCATCGATGTTCTCTGCGCGGGGGATGTCGATCCGCACATATTTCGAGCCTTGGCTGGCCTCCCACCGCGGAATGAAGGAATGCATGAAACCGCGGCGCGCCCTCTCGATTCGCTGCCGATGGTATCGCTCCGACGCCTCTTCCACGGTGGCGAATCCGGCCCGGGGAGACAGTGTGTACTGCACTTGGACGACGCGCTTGCTCGCCCCATCCCACCAGCAGTGCGTCTCGCGCACGAAGTATCCGATCTGGCCGTCGACCGTCTGTTCGCCCAAAGACAATTCAAAATACGGCTCGGTTACGTTGGAGGGCTTGTTCGTTTTGTAAAGCGTTTCAACCATGCGGCTTCGTTCCAAACCCAAACCGATTCTACTCCCACTGTGGAAATCAGAGCCTCGGTTTGCCGCGCAGCCACGGCAAGCGAGTAAAATTGGAGCTTCTGCCGGAGAACATCATGAATACTGTTGCAACTTCCCCCGCCGATTCCGGGACCGCCTCAGGGCCGAGCCCGCTCGAACACATCAGCGCACTCGAAGGCAAGTACCTGCTGCACACCTACAACCGATATCCCCTGGTGCTGGCCCGCGGCAAGGGTGTGTTCTTGTTCGACGCCGACGGTAAGCGATATCTGGATTTCGTTTCCGGTCTCGGCGTCAATGCGCTCGGCCATGGACATCCACGGATTGTGAAGACGATTCGCGATCAGGCCGCCAAGCTGCTGCACGTTTCTAATCTCTACTACCACGAATATCAGGGACCTCTGGCCGAGAAGCTGTGCACGCTCTCAGGACTAAACCGGGCATTCTTCTCCAACAGTGGAACCGAGGCCATCGAGGGATCGATCAAGCTGGCGCGCCTGGCCGGGCATCGAGCCGGCGGCGAAGCGAAGTGCCGGCTGGTTGCGCTGGAAGGTTCATATCATGGCCGGACCTTCGGAGCGCTCTCGCTGACCGGACAGGACAAGCATCGCAAAGGCTTTGAGCCAATGCTCGAAGGCGTGACGTTTGTAAAGCAGAACGATCTCGAATCCCTGCGCGCTGCGGTCAACGACAATACGTGCGCGATCGTGCTCGAGCCGATTTTTGGCGAGGGCGGCATCTACGAGTGCACGCCGGAATTTCTACGCGAGTGCCGCTCCCTGGCCGATCGCCACAAGGCCGCGCTGATCTTTGACGAAATTCAATGCGGCCTAGGACGCACGGGAACGTTATTCGCATTCCAGAGCTTCGGCGTCACTCCCGACATCGTCGCCATTGCCAAACCCATCGCGGCAGGACTGCCGCTCGGCGCTTTCCTCGCGAAAGAAGAATTGGCGTCGGCCATCTCCCCCGGCCAGCATGGCACCACGTTTGGCGGTGGTCCGCTGGCTTGCCGTGTGGCGCTCGAGTTCCTGTCGATCCTGGAAGATGAAAAGGTTCTCGACAACGTCAATCGTGTTGGTGGGTATCTGCACCAGCAACTTGAAACGGTCGTGGAAAAGCACGCAGCTGCCATCGGCGTTCGCGGCCGCGGGTTTATCCAGGGGATTCAGCTGGAGATTCCCGCCCGTCCCATCGTCGATGCCGGCCTGGCCGAGGGGATTTTATTCAACAGCACCCAGGATACAGTCGTGCGCTTCCTGCCACCGTATTTGTTGCAGGAGAAGCACGTGGATAAGGGAATTCGTGTGCTGAAGAAGCTGCTCGGGAAAAAGCTGAAAGCGGCGGCGTAAAGCAGCACCTCGGAGGTCACCTCTGACTTAGGGAACGCATAGGCCATGGCTTTGGAGGAACACGACATTTTCGGGTTCCTTCGTGCCCTTCCTTGGTTGCCTTTCCCAAGGGGAAAGAGGCCTCGCGAGGACAAAAAAACGGGGAGCCGAAGCTCCCCAAAGTGAAGCGACAGAGGCGTTATTCATCTAGATAGAATGCGGCAGGACGGAAAAAGTTGTCCTCGTCGCGAAGATTCCCGTCCGAAAGTAAGACCCGGGTAACCAAACCGTGTAACCATTGGGGTATGAGGGGAGATGCGAAAGCGCAGCTGGCGACCGGTGTGGCTGAGCCCGTCCGCGAGTATGGGATGGACTTTGATGGCGCCCGCATGCGCTATCTGCAGGCCGGTTCAGGACCGCCGGTGATCCTGCTCCACGGCCTCCTCGGATATTCCTTTTCCTGGCGCTTTACAATTCCCGCCCTGGCACCCTATGCCACCGTTTATGCCCCCGACATGCTGGGGGCTGGCTTCTCAGATCGTCCCACAAACATCGACTATTCCATGCGTGCTACCGCGTTGAGCATCCTGCACTTCGCCGACAATCTGGGAATCAAGAATTTTGATCTGCTCGGGACCTCCCGAGGCGGCGCTGTGGCCATGTCGGTGGCAGCCGAATCGATCCATGCTATCAACGGGGGCCCACGCGTCCGAAGCCTGATCTTGGTTGCACCGGTCAATCCCTTTTCTTCCCACGGAAGGCGGCTGGCGCCTTTTTTCGCAACGCCTTTCGGCGCGACGCTTTTTCGGGGAGGCATCGGACGGATGTCGTTTCTTTATTCCTATTGGCTCGGGCGCATGTTCGGAGATCGAAGCAGAGTCCCTCCTGACAGTCTGAAGGGATACCAAGCCCCACTGGCCATGCCCGGTCTTTTCGAGCATGCCTTGCGCATCGTGCGAACCTGGACCGCCGACCTGCAAGAGTTACAAGCTTTGCTCCCGAAACTGGCTCCCATCCCAACGCTGCTGATGTGGGGAAGCAAAGATCGAGTCGTTTATGCATCCTCGCTCGAGCCGCTGGCCCGCTATTTTCCAAATTGCAAGACTGCCATACTTCCGGAAGCGGGGCATTTGCCCTATGAAGAATGCCCGGAGGGATTCAACCACGAGCTCATCCAGTTTTTGACGTCTGCACGCCCAAAAGATTGACCCTGATAGAGCACTATCTCAATCCCTTCACAACATAGGCCTCCGACAGGAGTTGCTGGTAGCCGTAGGCATATGCACTTCCGTCAGCGGAAAACTGCGGCGCCGCGGCGCTAGTACCGGCCGCAGTTCCCTGGCCGAAGGACTTCCAGAACTCCATTTTCCCGGTGGCTACGTTCACTCGGTATACTTTCACGGTTGGGTCGAGGGTCTGGTTCGAGGCCGCGTATACATATGCTCCGTCGGGTGTCCAACCCGTCACGTAATATCTCGAATCGAAGTTTGGAATCTGACGAAAGCCGCTGCCATCCATCGGCCAGACGCCAATTTTTGCCTCCGGTCCATAGACCGCAATCTCGCGGCCATCGGGAGAAAGATCGGTTCCTACGATTCCTTCCGGCGTAAACGGCTTCGAAGTGCCATCATTCAAATCGATCAAATAATCGCGTGCGCCATGACCTGCTTCAATTCCACTGGCCAGCAGATGCCTGCCGTCAGGAAGATAAGTTACCGTGTCGTAACCGACGTTGTCATGGGTCAGCTGCTTCGTTTCACCCGCGCCGGTCGGAACCAGGCTCAGTGGCCCGCCCTTTGCCGGCTTAGTGACCACCCACTTATTGTCGGGGGAGATCGCTAGACCAACACCCTCACCGATCTTGACGGGCGGAGATCCATCCGTATCCCGCAGGAACACGGTGTAATTGGGGCCGCCGCCCTCTCCTTCCTCCTCAAAGACAATCTTTTTGCCATCGCGGCTCATCGCCCGCAAGTTGGACCATCCGAACCACCCAAGTTCTAATTCTTGTTTGCCTCCAGGAGGCATACCCAGGATCCCAATGCGCTGCCGATGCGAGATGACCAGAGCTTGTGCGTTCCGCATATCCTCGAGCCAGATTCCGCCCGGGACGTTGACGATCATCCGCTCCTTGCCGTCGAGAGTTACGCCGTGCAGATTGGTTTGGTTGCCAGTGCGGGTGCCCGTGAACCAGACTTCATCACGGCTCGGAGACCATTCGATTCCTTCGATCGAAACGAATCCGGAGGCGAGCTTTTTCTCATGACCCTGCATGTCGATGACGGCAACTGAGCCTTCATCGTCGCCCCCGGGATTTTCGTGATCTCCAAACGCGATCCACTTTCCGTCAGGAGAAATGCGCGGCTGGCTGATCCAGTTGATGCCGTCGAGCAAAACGTGCCCAATCGGATATTCCAAACGCCAGTGATGCGTCTCCGGTACAAATCGGACTACGGCCATTGTGTCGCCCTGGGCCGACCATTCTGCGTCCTGGACGTTGTCGAGCACTTCGCGCGGAGTTCCGCCACTCAGCGGGACGCGGGCCAGAGTTCCGGCGCGCGCGTATCCGCTGTAATACGAAGTGTTCAGGCGGACGGCCAATTCTCCTGTCCTGGAAATCGAGAGCAGTTCGACGTTCTTCAGGCCCAGGTCGCGGGCGCCGTTTTCGTCCGTGCGAGCCATGTACAGCTGCTGCTCTCCACCATCCCACCGCGCGCTATAGACGATGCTGCCATCGGGAGTGAACCGCACTTCGCCAATCGAGCCAGTGCGGAACGTGATCTGCTGATACTCCGGCGGGGCGGCGCCGCGGCCGTGCCCCAGCCACCAACCCAGGCCAAGCATGGCAAGGGCAAGGACCACTGCGGCAGCCGTGAAAACAGCAGAGCGGGGCACCCCTTTTGTCGGCCCTCGGAGAGCTTTCTGTGTTCCAGATTTTCCGGATGCCGAAACCCCGGTCAGAGCCTCGAGATCGAACGCCAGATCCCCGGCCGACTGGAAGCGTTGCGAAGGATGCTTCTCCAGGCAATGATGCACAATCCGTTCGAGGCCCGGAGGTATGCTGCGCCCGGTCTGGGAAAGCTCCGGTACTTCTTCCTTCAAAATTGCGCTCATCGTGTCGGCGGCGCTTTCGCCGTGGAAGGCGCGATTGCCTGAGATCATCTCGTAGAGAATCGCACCGAAAGAAAAAATGTCGGAACGATGGTCGGCTGCTTTCCCGCGAACCTGCTCGGGAGACATATAGCCTGCTGTTCCCATTACAATGCCCGTTTTGGTCGCGACTTGCACCGTCGGCGCGTCCCCGCTTTCGCCGGCTGTTTCCGAACCGGTGAGTTTCGCCAAACCGAAATCGAGAATCTTCACTCGTCCATCAGTCGTAATAAACAAGTTCTCGGGCTTCAGATCGCGGTGTACGATCCCTTTTTCGTGCGCGGCTGCCAGACCGCGTGCAACTTGTAGGGCATAGTCGATCACTCGACGCGTCTGTAACGGGCTGCTCCTCAGCTTCTCCCGCAGCGTCTGGCCTTCCAGCAACTCGGAAACGACGTAGGGGAAACCGTGCTCTTCGCCAATGTCGAAAATTGAAAGAATGTTGGGATGGTTGAGCGCCGCGGCCGCGCGCGCTTCCAGTGCGAAGCGCTGCAACCGCTCACGATCGGCGGAAAAAGATGTCGGCAGAACCTTGATTGCGACGGTTCGATTCAGCCGCGAATCTTGGGCCCGATAGACCTCGCCCATTCCGCCAGCGCCAAGTAAGCGCTGAATTTCGTAAGGCCCAAGTTTCGTTCCGGGATCCAGTGGCATAACTAGCCGCGATTATAACTGCATCCCACCATGGGCATCGCGGCGTCTCAATCCGCCGCGCGTCAACAAGAGTTTGTTCGAAACAGGCCTGACTTGAACCCTTCCGCATGCGTGTTTACCAGCCGGACGCCGCTCCCCTGACCCCGCCGCCCTGCACGGCTGCGGGGACCGAACTCATCTTCGGCTCGATCCTGAATTGCTTGATTGATCATTGGCCGAAGCAAATGAAAAACACTTGTGAGGGAATGAACGCTTCCTGCGAGTGAACCAAGCCGGGTGATTGAGCCTCCCGTCGACATGGGTATGGGTAGGCAACGTCAATTGAAGGACCTGCGGTGGGTACGCGTCTGGACAAAGCGCGGTTGGAGATAAAATCAAAGAGCGTAGAAGCACCTGGTGCGAAAGGAGGGACTCGAACCCTCACGGTTTTACCCGCCAGATCCTAAGTCTGGTGCGTCTGCCAATTCCGCCACTTTCGCAGTGTGTTCATTATACAGGCGCTTGATTTGTGTCCAGAACTCCGTTTTTCTCATCACTATGCCCGAAACTATGCCCAAACTCAATTTCACGGCCTTGTTCAATTTTTCGTGCGGCCTCAATCAGGTCCGACTCGCTGAAGATGTTGTAGCGGTCAAACACCGCTCTCGTCTTGTGTCCTGAGATTGTCATTGAGACGCGCTCGGGGATGCCCCTCCTGACCATGTTTCTGACTGCCGAGCGCCTCAGGTCGTGGAAAATCAATCCGTCCCACTTCTCGCCACCGTTTTCGG
>JASHRE010000402.1 GCA_030037515.1 Candidatus Sulfotelmatobacter sp. | reverse complement strand
TTTTCCTGCAATGACACGCATGTCTCTGTACCTTGGAACACCACGACAGCCCCCTTCCCCCATGTAGAATAAATGCAGCGAGCGCTATGCGAAGCTGGTCAATCCCGGCGGGCCATCTGTTTGGCGTCGACGTTCGCATCCATCTCACTTTTTTCCTGTTGCCCGCGTTCATCTTTTGGAACGAGTACCGCGCCAATGGCAGCGCAAACGGGGCGCGCGATCTGGCCCTGACCGGGATCATTCTTGCCTGTGTCGCCGCCCATGAGTTCGGACACATCATGGCCGCGCGGCGCTACGGCCTCGTTCCCAAGGCAATGATTCTGCTGCCGCTCACCGGAGTCACCCTCTTCGATGAACCGCAGCCCGCCAATCCGGTTCCAGCGGGCTTGTGGAAGCGCGAAATCCGCCTGTCCATGGTCGGCCCCCTGGTCAATCTCGGGCTGGCGTTTCTTACCGCGGGAATCGTGACTGCCGTGGATCCTGCCATCTCGCTTTGGAAGTGGCCGTTCCTACTGTCCCGGAATCTCCCCAGCAGTCTGGTGTGGGCCAATCTCTATCTGGCCATTCTCAACTGTCTGCCCGCCTATCCGACCGATGGTGGACGCATCCTGCGGGCAATTTTTTCCCGCAAGATCGAGATGAGCATCGCCACGCGGCGCGCCGTCTCCATCAGCAACGCCATCGCGATGGTTCTGATGGTCGCAGGCCTGCTCAGCAACGACTGGCTCACCATGATCGGTGTGATCGTTTTCTGCGCGGCGCAGCTGGAAGAGCGCGCGCTGGTTTTTCAGTCGGTGCTCGACAACGTCAGCCTCGAAGAAGTCATGCTCACCGACTTCGCCACGCTCTCGCCCGCCGATACGCTGGAAGACGCTCTCGACAAAGCCGTTCACTCGCTGCAGGACGATTTCCCGGTGGTTCGGGGTAGCGATATGGTTGGAGTCATTTCGAAGCAGCGCATTCTGGACACTCTGCGCGCCGAAGGAAACGGCTACGTCCAGGCCGTTATGAACAAGATCTTCGAAGTGTCGCTGCGCAAAGAAACGCTGGGTTCGGCCTTCCGCAAACTGACGGCACGAAACTCCAGCATCATCCCCGTGGTGGAGGATCAGCGACTCGTGGGAATTGTAACGCTGCAGAATTTGATGCATTCCATGGCTCTGCTCGCCGAAAGCCGCAAGCTGCGCCGCGGCCATCCAGAGCAATGACCTCGGTTGCGCGCTGACGTTTCTGGACTGTGCAACCCAACCGGTCTTTTCCCGTCTTACCGGCGAAGCAACGGTTTTAGAACAGCCGCACGGCCTTGGCCGTATGCACCGCCGGAATGGCTCTTAGCTTTTTCACCACATCCTCAGGAACCACTCCATCCACGTGCACCACGGCGATGGCCTCACGAGGCTGATCTGATTCCGTTTCGCCCGATCTGCGTCCGAGTGAGAAATCGGCAATGTTGATCGAGTCCTCTCCCAGAATCGTACCCACTCTTCCGATCACGCCGGGCACGTCGCGATTGCGCATGTAAATCAGATTGCGCTCCAGCGGAGCCTCCACATCGATTCCATCCACGTGCAGAAGCCGCGGCACGCTGCCGTGCAGCACCGCACCTTTGACCATGTGTTGTTCGGTCGAGCTCTTCACGTAAATCGAGAGCACGCTGCCGGCACCCCCGGTCGAACTCTTCGGCTTATGCGACTCCTGCACGCGCAAGCCACGGGAATCGGCAATCGACGCGGCATTCACCAGGTTCGCTTTTTCCTCCAGAGCCTGATTCAGAATGCCCTTGATCGCCCCATTCCGGATCAGCTCCGTCTTCCACTCGGCGATGTGGCCGCCGTAGCGAATCGCGATCTCCTCAATACTGCCCTCGGAAACCTGCCCCAGGAAAGCGCCCAGCCGCTCGGCCAGCAAAATGTAGGGTTGCATCTCGGCATACTCCTCGGCTGAGACCGAGGGAACATTCACCGCGTTCTGAATCACGCCATGCTTCAGATATTCCTTGACCTGCTGCGCGATCTGCACTCCGACCGCCTCTTGCGCCTCATGCGTCGAGCCGCCGATATGAGGCGTCAGTACGACGTTCTCTAGGGCCAGCAGTGGCGAATTCTTGGGAGGCTCTTCCTCAAAGACGTCGATCGCCGCCGCGCCAACTTGCCCACTTTTCAGCGCCTCGGCAAGATCGCCCTGCTTCACCAGTTCTCCGCGGGCGCAGTTCACGAGCCGCACGCCTTTTTTCATTTTCGCGATCGAAACCGAATTGATCATGCCGGCGGTTTGCGGGGTCAATCCAACGTGCAACGTGATGTAGTCCGCGATGCCATACAGTTCATCCAGCGCCGCCAACCGGATCCCCTGCTCCTTGGCCACCGTGGCCGACACGAACGGATCATGCGCCACCAACTCCATCCTGAAAGCGCGCGCCCGCCGCGACACTTCCATTCCGATCCGCCCCAGGCCGACGATGCCCAGCGTCTTGCCGCGCAATTCCGTACCCTGCAGCGATTTCTTCTCCCATTTGCCCGCATGCATCAGCGCATCCGCGCGGCAAAGATGTCGCGCCATCGCGAGCATCATCCCGATGGTTTGCTCGGCAACGGCAACGGCATTCGCCCCGGGCGTATTCATGACCGCAATGCCCTTACGCGTAGCCGAATCGAGATCGATGTTGTCTACGCCCACGCCGGCCCGCCCAATCACTCGCAATTGATTCGCATGCGCAAGCAACCCTGCATCCGCCTGCACCGCCGAGCGCACAATCAGCGCATCCGCCGATTCCAGATGCTCGGCCAACCTCCCCTCCAGTTGCTCCGCCGTTAGCACCGTCCATCCCGGCTCGTGCAGTTGCGCAAGCGCTGCCGCCGAGATTTTTTCCGCCACTACGATCTTCACGGATGATTTCCCCTTCTTGACAATCTGATTACAACCGTAACCTTACCGGGTTAACAAAATATGACGCGCTTCTGACACACCCCTGACACTGCCGCCACGGCCACTGTCTAGACTCGCTTCATCGTCTTCGCCCTTCAGGAGAAAACACGATGAAGCCATTAACCAAAATCACGACGGCAGCTCTCACGCTCGGCATCACACTTACGCTGGCCTGCGGATACAGTTCCAAACCCGCTGCCGCCACGGCCGGCAACGTTCCGGCGATCTCGCAGTTAAGTCCGAACTCAACGAACGCCGGGGGAGCGGCCTTCGCGCTTACCGTCAACGGCAGCAACTTCAACTCCAATGCCGTCGTGAACTGGAACGGCACTGAAATGAGTGGCACCGCTTACGTCAGCGGCAAACAGCTTATGGTCAATGTTCCCGCCGCCTCGATCGCATCCTCGGGCATGGTTCAAGTCACGGTCACGAATCCGGCCGTCGCGGGAACCGGACCTTACGGCGGAGGTGGAACCATGGCCGAAACCTCAACAGCCGTTGCCTTCACGATTAACTAGTCGCGATCTTGAGCGTAGTGGCTGGTCCGCCGATCGACCAGCCACGGAGTCGAAGGATGCCTGCACCGCCACAGCGCTCGCCCTTGAACTTGCGTCGGGGACGCGCAGCTAAGCGTTCACCAGTTGCGGTTTCTCCCCCAGCGCTCGCGCATAAACTTCCTGCGCGGCGCGCACCGCGGCGCCATACTCGACGTTCTTGTCGGTGACCCTCGCCAGCACATGTTCCAGCGCTCCCAGAATGCCGATCGTGTCGAGATAGTCGTAGTAGCCGATGTGCGCGATGCGGAAAATCTTGCCTTTCATCTCGCCCTGCCCATTGGCAACAACCGCATCGAACCACTCCCGGAACTGTTTCACGATCTTGCCGGAATCGATTCCTTCCGGCGCGCAGATCGCCGTGAGCGCGGCCGCCGGACTCGATGCGTACAACTTCAGTCCCAATTGTTTCGCGCCTGCCCGCGTCATGGCGGCGCAGAGTTCAGCGTTGTTCACCAGGGCTTCCCGCCCTCCGGAGAGATCGCCCTTGCCCATCGCGCGCACAAAGTCGAGCGCCGCTCCCAAAGCCGCAAACAGCGATGTCGCCGGCGTATACGCGGTCTCACCCTTCGCCGCCGACTTTCTTTCCTTGCGCAAATCGAAGTAGTATCGCGGCGAAGTTGTCTTCTCCATCGACCTCCATGAGCGCTCGCTGACGGCGCAGTATGCCAAGCCTGGCGGCATCATCAAAGCCTTCTGTGATCCGCCGATGATGAAGTCAATTCCCCATCCATCCACATCGAGATGCGTGGTGCCCAGGCCGGTGATCGCATCGACCACGAGCAGCGTCTCGTCGCTGCGAGCGCGCACAAGCTTCGCGATTCCCTCGATATCGTGCCGCACTCCGGTCGAACTTTCCGTCGCCTGCACGAACACCGCCCGTGTATTAAATGACAGCCGCGCGCCGACCTCATCCAGCGAGAACGTCTCGCCATAGGGAACCGCGAGTTCCTCGACACGGCAGCCAAATGCCCTGCCCAGCCCAGTCCAGCGTTCGCCGAATTTTCCCGCGGTCAGCACCAGAACCGAATCGTGCGGAGACGTCAGGTTCGACACGGCGGCCTCCATCACGCCGGTGCCCGAACATGCCAGCACGAGCACGTCATTTTTTGTGCCCACAAACTCTTTCATGTCGGCGAGCACTCTCTGAAACAGCGCCTTGAAATCGGCAGTCCGATGATGCGCTGTAAACGCAGCCATCGCGTTTTGTGCCGCCGGCAGAAGCGGCGTCGGCCCGGGTGTAAAAAGACGATTCTTATGCAGCATAGCTGGAATCCTTGCCCATGAAGTAGCTGTCTAGTTTGCCGGAACGACCCGCTGTGATGAGCGAAAGCCCTGCCGTCCAGCCGGGAAGCGGGGAGTACTGATCATTATGCCACAGGCTCCAGAAACCTCTTCGCCGGTCGGAAAACGGTTCGCTTCTCAGGCTGAGCAGGCCGATGCTGTGCAGCCAAGGATGTGGGCGATCGGCGCGAACCGTGTCCCCAGCGCGGGCGCCGTTGGCGTGACGCGGTGGGCGACGCATCGCATTTTTTTGCTCTGCAACACGGCGCCCCCGGATCGCTTCCCTGTAAAATTGACTTATTGATTCGGAGCCTTTTTTCTTTGTCTTTTCTCGATCAGCTGAATCCGCAACAGCGTGAGGCCGTCGAAACCACCGAGGGCCCGGTGTTGATCCTTGCCGGAGCGGGCAGCGGCAAAACCCGGGTCATCACCTATCGCATCGCTCATCTGATCGAAAACAAGGGCGTGATGCCGGAATCGATCCTGGCCATGACCTTCACGAATAAAGCGGCGGCCGAGATGGGCGAGCGCGTCGAGAAACTGGTTGGCGGATTGAGCATCGCCAAGCCGGTGATCTCGACCTTTCATTCGTTTTGCGTGCGCATGCTGCGCCGCGACATCGAAGCGCTGCGGATTCCGTCAGCAACTCCCGGCCAGTCGCCCATTGGGCTCACCAGAAATTTCGTCATCTACGACGAGGCCGACCAGCAGTCGGTCGTGAAATCGATCATGAAGCGGCTCGGAGTCGACGACAAGCAGCTCACACCCCGCACGGTGCAGGCGCGCATTTCGTGGGCAAAGAATCACATGCTCGATCCCCAGGAGTTGTATTTGCGGTCGGCCGATCCCAAGACCGAGCGCGTCGCCCACTTGTACGAGGAATATCGAAAACAACTGCGCCAAGCCAACGCGCTCGACTTCGATGATCTGCTGCTCGAAGCGGTTCGACTGCTGAAAACGGCAGCGAACGTCCGCGAATACTACCATCGCCGCTTTCAATATCTGCTGATCGACGAGTATCAGGACACCAACCGCCCGCAATATGAGCTGATGCGACTGCTCGCGGGCGAGCGCCATAACCTCTGCGCCGTCGGCGACGAAGATCAGTCCATCTATTCCTGGCGCGGCGCCGATATCCGCAACATTCTCGAGTTTGAACAGGATTTTTCGAAAGCCAAGATCATTCGCCTGGAGCAGAACTACCGCTCCACGCAGAATATTTTGCAGGCGGCCTCGGCCGTGGTCGCGAACAATGTTCGGCGCAAGGGCAAGAACCTGTGGACTGCGCGCCAAGGCGGAACGAGGATCGGCTATTACGAAGCTCCGGATGGAGAAAACGAAGCGTTGTTCGCGGCGGACTGGATTGCGCGCTACGCACGAGAGGCTGTCGAGCGGGGAGAAGAACCGCGAGCGGCCGTGCTCTATCGCACCAATTCGCAGTCGCGACTCTTTGAAGAAGCGCTGCGCCGCTACGGATTGAAATACCACGTCGTCGGAGGATTCTCCTTCTACCAGCGCGCCGAGATCAAAGACATGATCTCGTATCTGAAAGTCATTCAGAACCCCGACGATTCGATCTCGCTGCTGCGCGTCATCAACACGCCAGCGCGCGGAATCGGCCGGGGCACCATCGACACGCTGGAGCGGATTGCACTGGAAACCGGCTTGTCGTTGTGGGGAGCCATTCAAGAGGCAGTCCAGCGCCAGTTGATTCCTCCACGCGCCGTAACGTCGCTCAAGAATTTTCAGCAACTGATCGAAGACGCGCGCGCCATGCTCGCAGGAACGTTCGTCGAGCAGCTGGAACAAGTTGCGGCGCGGCCCCCCTCCGCGGAAGTTCCCCGAGTTGCAGCCGCAGTTACGGATGACGGTTGTGATGGAAATTCGCATGCAACCGCTTTCAATCCGGAAGAGTTCGGCAATTTTTCGTTTGATTTTGGGGCGAATGAAGGTTCTGACGAGTTGCCCGGGAAATCGGGATCCGTCGATTCCGACGAAACGCCCGCCAGCGAGCGCTCTGTCTCCGCTCGGAATGACAATTCTGTCGGCTTGAACGGGCCTGCAGCCGACCTGAGCACCTTTCCGGCTCCGATCGTCTCGACCGCCGACATCCTGAAATTCCTGATCGACCGCACCGGCTATATCAAGCTGCTCGAACAAGAGGACACGCCGGAAGCCTATTCGCGCATCGAAAACCTGGACGAACTGGTCAATGCCGCCATGGATTCGCGCGATCGCGCCGAGACGCTCGATCAGTTTCTCGATCACGCCGCGCTTATCGCCGATGCCGACGATTACGACCAGCGCGCCCAGATCACGCTCATGAGCCTGCACGCCGCCAAGGGGCTCGAGTTTCCGCTGGTTTTTCTCAGCGGGCTCGAAGAAGGCCTATTTCCGCATTCCCGCACCATGCTCATTCCCGACGAAATTGAAGAAGAACGGCGCCTCTGCTACGTGGGCATGACGCGCGCCATGGATCAACTCATCCTCACTCGCGCGGTGTATCGGCGCCGTTATGGCAGCGATCTGCCGGAGGCGAGTGTCCCCTCGCGCTTCTTGGAGGAAGTTCCCGGATCGCTGATCGAAGAATTGGGCACGAACCGTGCGGGGACGACACTGGCGCGGTGGCGAAGCGACGAAGCCGTGTCTTCCCATTACTCCTACGAAGATGAAGATCAGAGCGCGGCCTGGCCTGCGGATCGAGGCCGGGAACGTGGCCAATCTTCAAAAACCGCTGGCAGCGGCCGCCTCTACAACTCGATCGAAAATATTGCCGAGTTCTTCGCCAGCCGCGGCAAAAAATTCACGCTGTCAAAGCCTTCCGTCGACGAACCTATGGGCCAACGCGGATTCCGCCCGGGGCAGCGCGTCCGCCATCCGAAATATGGCGAAGGAACCGTCTGTCAGCGCGAAGGAGAAGGCGAAGAAGCCAAGATTACTGTACAATTCCCTGGTTTCGGCTTGAAGAAGCTGGTGGAAAAATATGCCCAGTTGGAGCGAGCCTGAACGATTGAGTCATTCACGCATTTAGTCATTCAACCATTTCAAATAAAGAGAGTCATGGCCAATACATCAACACTGAGCAGAGAAGATCGCAAGAAAGCCAAACGCGCCGCGCGCAAGAAGCGCAAGGCGGAAAAGCCGCTGAAGCCAAGGGATTATGCGCGCGGATCAAAGAAGCCGAAGGTCAAGAAAATGGTCCGGGGCCAGGCCAAGCGGTAAGCTCTGTGATTCCCACCCTACGAAAACCGCGCAGGGTGGGCACCCGCTAATTGCTGATTGCTAGTTGCTAGCTGCTGATTTCAGGAGATCATAACCCGCTTGCCCCAATCCTCGAGCGAGCCCAGAACCGTCGCGCGTCCATCCACGAACCAGTTGTTTTGCTGTAAATCGATCGACAAGCTGATCTCCGAGTCCGAAGAGCCAGGGCACCGCCTGCAAAAGACGCTCGGCCCGTGGTCGCTGACTGCGTTAGGCATCGGCGCGATCATTGGCTCCGGCATATTCGTGCTCACCGGAACCGCCGCGGCCGGCGAAAATTTTACAGCCCCCTCGATCTGGCACGCGCAGGTTCTCGACATCATGGTCAACTTTCTGCGCACGGGCAGCACGGCGGGAGTGCTCATGCACGGCCGACCACCGGCTGGTCCATCGATCGCGATTTCATTTTTCCTGGTCGCCGTCGCTTGCAGCTTTGCCGGACTCTGCTACGCGGAATTGGCCTCGATGATCCCCATCGCCGGGAGCGCGTACACATATTCCTACGCCACGCTGGGTGAAATTTTCGCCTGGATCATCGGCTGGGATCTCATTCTTGAATATGCCGTCAGCAATGTTGTCGTTGCTATCGGATTCGGCGCCTACGCCAAAGCGCAACTTGCTTCCTTCGGACTCAATCTGCCGGACCGGTGGTCGGCCCCGGTCTGGGAGTCGGGGCATTGGACCGGCGCTTACTTCAACATTCCTGCGTTTCTGATCGTCTTCATCCTGACCGTGCTATTAGTGCGCGGCGTGCGCGAATCGGCTGAAGCCAACAACGTCATGGTCGCCATCAAGATTGGCGCCATCCTCGTATTTCTGGCCGTCGGCGGTGCGCTGATCCATCCTGGCAACTGGAAGCCGTTCGCGCCCTCGGGTTTCAGTGGCATCGTAACCGGCGGCGCGATCGTGTTTTTCACCTACATTGGCTTCGATTCCGTTTCCACCGCCGCGGAAGAGGCGCGCAATCCGCAGCGCGATCTGCCCTTCGGGATCATCGCCTCACTGATCGCCTGCACTGTGCTTTATGTCGGCGTCTCCGTGGTGCTGCTCGGCATGATGAAGTACACGACTTTCGTCTCCGGTGACGCGGCCGAAGCTCCCGTCGCCTATGCGCTCAAAATGCTGGGCGCGAGCAAGTGGTCGCAGTCTGTGATCGTGATCGGCGCGCTGATGGGAATGATTTCGTCGCTTCTTGTCTTCCAATACGGCCAAGCCCGCATTTGGTATGCGATGTCGCGCGACGGATTATTTCCCAAGCTGTTTTCCGCCGTGCATCCGCGATTCCAGACACCGCACTGGTCCACATGGATTGCCGGGTTCGCCGTCGGCATCCCGTCGGGAATCTTCGCCATCAGCGACGCCGCCGACCTATCGAACATCGGCACGCTGTTCGCGTTTGTGCTGGTTTCCCTGGGAGTCATCGTGCTGCGCCGCACTCAACCCGATCGTCCCCGTGTCTTCAAAGTTCCTCTGGTGCCGTGGTTTCCCCTTCTCTCGATCGTTCTATGTGGAGGGCTGATGACCGGGCTCACCGTAATCACCTGGGGACGCTTCGTGGGCTGGCTCATCCTCGGACTGCTGATCTACGTGTTCTACAGCCGCCATCGCAGCGAATTCGCGAAACGATAGCTTTGGCGTTGGAGGGCGGACGCCGTCTTACTAACCTTCACCGACGCCGGCGGCGCAGCGAAGAGGGTCGACGTCCCAGAGCAGCACGTCTTTGGAGAGATTTTCGACGCCGACTTCGCCTTGCATCTCGGTTCCGGGCTTGCCCAGCCAGACTACGCGGAATTGAGCCTTTGCTCCCTGATATTGAAGGTCCAATAGCGAGCCGGGTTGCAGATGAACGGTCACGCCTTGCAGCGTGGCGCCTCGGCCGCTGATGGTGCGCAGGCTGGCCGGCTGCGTGAACGGGCGCGACTTGGCGTCGATGCCCCAGATTTGCACGGGCAGCTCAACGAACACACGGGGCTCGCGGCGACGATCCATGAAGACACCTCGGTCGGAATAACTTCTTGCGATCCTAACAAGCAATTCAGGGAATCCCAGATGACGGTAGTCACACGGCCGGGGTGACAAAAGGCTGGTGTTCGGATGGGGCTATTTCTTGTACGGCCAGGGTGCGCGGGTGAATAGCGCTCCGTCGACCCAGATGGTTTGTCCGCTGATGAAAGATGCGCCCGGACTGGCGAGAAAGACGACGACGGGCGCGATATCGGCGGCAGTGCCGACGCGGCCGAGGGGCGTCAGTTTCGACCAGGTTCCGGCGTAGTCAGGATCTTCCTGACGCGTGCGTTCGGATTGGATCGATCCGGGCGCGATGCAGTTCACGCGAACGCCGTACTGGCCGAGCTCGACGGCGGCTTCCTTCGTAAACATTTCGATTCCTCCCTTGCTGGCGGTGTACGCAACCAGCGAAGGGAAGGCGAGTTTGTTACATCCGGAACCGAGGTTGACGATTGATCCGCCGCCGTGGTCTTTCATGTATCGGGCCGCATGCTGAGTGCAGAGGAAACATCCTTTGAGGTTGGTGTCGACGACGAGATCCCACTCCTGCTCGGTGACTTCGAGCAGCGGCTTCCAGGTTTGCACGCCGGCGTTGTTGACGAGTAGATCGAGACCGCCGAATTCGCCGGCGACTCTGTCGATCATGGCGGCAACTTGGGAACTGGAGCGGACGTCGGCTTCAACCGCGATCGAGTCCGGCTGGATGGCGCGGATCTCGGCCATGGTGGCATCGACGATGGGCTGGGAATCGTTGAAATAGTTGACGCCGATGCGGCATCCGTTGCGCGCCAGTTCGAGCGCGATTTCTTTGCCGATGCCGCGACTGGCACCGGTTACCACAGCTGCTTGGCCGCGGAGCGAAGAGGAGGTGCTCATGGAATGAGAGAGGCTGAATCGAACCAGGAAAGGATATCGCACCCGTGCCAGTTCCCCC
>JASHRE010000401.1 GCA_030037515.1 Candidatus Sulfotelmatobacter sp. | reverse complement strand
CAGTCCGAGTAACATGGTGTTGGGCAGATTCAGCGCCACCCTATATCGCCATCGCACGGTTTCGGTCGGCAACGGAAAAGCGCTGTTTCGGTTGAGACCGACGAACTCCTCCTCACTGATATCCGGATTATCGAGCAATAATGGCTTGAAATCCGTCTCTAACTGGCGTACGCGTAAGCGGAAACCTCGCCGCACGGAGCGGCCAAATAACATTAGAGTCTCTTCATACGTATCACGCAGCTCGAATGCTCGGTGAATCGTTCGGGTTCTCCGCGCATAGCGCGCGTAGCGAGAGTCTATCAGTTGGAAATCGCCCTCGCAGCCTGTGTGATTTACGGATACCATAACAGCCAGTGCTCCCCGATCCATTAGCACTTCTGCAGCTTTCTGTGCGTAGTGGTGCCGTAGAAAAGCGGGTGCAATGACATTGCGGCGCCCATCGAGATCACTCGGTATGAAGACACGTGACCCGATTCTACCAATACGGTACTCATGCAGAAGTACCGCACCACTAAGAGTTCCTCCAGGTTCGCTGAAGATAACCAGAACTGGCTTCCTCGAACCCAAACAATAGGGAGAAAGGAAGTACTCCAAGTGATCCACTAAGCCATGGGATCCCCACTCCTGTTCCGCCGCTTGAAGCAGTGGGCGGAGAGCGCAGATGCTAGTAGCATCTCGCACAAGCCGTGGAAGGACAATTGGATTGCGGTCAATAGGGAGATCGTTGCCGATTTCACCGGTGGAATTGCATACTCCCGACGGAGATGGCAGCGCAGAGGCCCCGAAGCTCTTTCCGGACTTGTCGGGCGGAAGCAAGGTGTGTGACCGCAATCTCATGGCAAAAACTATCTGGAACAGATGAGTGAGGGAGAGACAGTTGCGGGTTTTGCAGTGCAAGACTGAAAGAGCGTCCGAAGCGTTTCTGCTGATTGCTCGATAGTGAAATGGCGACGAAAGCATTGGTAGGCACGCACAGACATGAGCTCGCGCTCGATCTCGGTCAGTCGAAGCCAGCGCTCTATGAGGCGCAAGGTGCCGATTTCAGAGTCGTCTTCAACAAAACCTGCTTCATCCGCATCGATAATGTTCCAGATGTTTACCTGATTGCTTATCAGAACCGGCCGGCCTACGGTGAGCGCTTCCACTATGGCGATGCCAAAGTTTTCCTGATGCGAAGGCAAGATAAGGGCTTCTGCATTACGAAGCGCGCCCCATTTTGCATCCCCCTGCAATATGCCCGGCCAATGGATATGATGCGCAATATTACGTGCCAAAGCATCGCTTTGCAATCGTGCTGCTAATCCACCCTCGTCAGGGCCGGCGATTACGATGTCCAAAGTGGGCTCAATTTGCGCGACTCGAGCAAATGCCCGAATGAGCAGGTCGCAACCTTTCTTTTCGCAGATGCGAGCCAGGCTCAGTAGGTAACGACGATTTCGCAAGGAAGGTAGCTGGCCATAGAAGCATTCGGACTGGGTCTGCGGCTCACCTTCTGGTTCACAGATGCCAATGGGGGCTACGGCGCTGTTCCAGTCGCATCGGGGAAAGCCTTTTGCGGCGACGTCCCGCTCCGTTTCACTCGTAAATACAACTGCGGCTGCGTCACGCAGGACAGCGGATTGCAATGGCCAATATAAATGTTTCCCCGCTGCCTTGACCGGGTAGTTCTTAGAAAACCATGGATCAAGCGAACCGTGCGGGAAGACCAGGAAAGGAACGGCCGATCGGCGCGCGGCCACGCGGACGGCCAGGTTCGCAAATGACCACACACCATGTACCACAATTCCGTCAAACCTGGCCGCATGTTCGCGCAGCCATGACCACAGGCGGAACGAGAGTTTGAAATTACCCAGCTTCCCCACACCCAACGCATGAACTGCATACGGAATGTTTGCAAGAAAGAGAGCCTGAGGATCGTCCTGAGAGACTATCTCTACGGTGTCGCCAATCAACTCCTGAGCTCTAGAGGTCTGGATAACGGCCTCTGCCACACCCCCGTGTGCCGAGGCAACACTCCGTACCACATGAAGGACATGCATATTCGGTTTACCTCTGATGCAACAACTCTACACAGTAGGATTGCATGCAGGTCAGGCGGAGCGGGTTCCCATCAACTGCCTCAGTACCAGCCACCCAAATAGCACGTTATCAACCGTGTATCGGCGGCCTAACCTGACCGGCTCCTGAACCAGACGAAAGAGCCACTCGAAGCCACTGCTCCGTACCCACTCCGGCGCTTCCCGGGTCTTCTCGCCCCATACATCGATGAAACCGCCGATGCCAAAGGCGATCGGTACATGAAGTTCAGGCCAGATGTTCCGAATGTAGAATTCCTTTTTCGGTGTCGTCATCCCGACAAGGAGCAATTCAGCGCCGGAAGCGTTAATCTTCGCCAGCAATGCTGACTCCTCATCCGGTGTGAAATAACCATTGGCGAAGCCAGCGACCCTGATACCGGGAAATAGAAGCGGGAGGCGCGCTGCCGCGCGCTCAACAGTCGCTGGATACGCTCCCAGCAGGAACACCGCAAGGCCGCGACTTTTGCAACGCTGGAACAGGGCCCTCAGGAACGGAGATGTATTAGTATGGGGAACCCAACGCCGCGAAAGGCAGCTTGCTGCGACTGCTGCCCACTTACCATCGGCAATGACCACCTCGCACTCCTCAAGGGCTCTCCGCAAGGCGGGTGTTTTGCTAGCCATGACCGTGATGGCGGCGTTGACTGCAGCAATCCGCGTGCGCTGTCCGCTCTCCAAGCGTTGCAGCACCAACGTCGCCGCTTCATCGGCGCCAACCGCATCGATTGGGGTTCCCTGAATGTGCACCCTGTCCATGTTACTGTCATTTCTCCTTTCGCCAGGCAGTCTCGCGCGCAAGCGCCGCCCTATATTCTGATTCTGTATCCCAGCTGCGGCCGCTGCCCCGACACAAGGTCCCACGTCGCCTTTGGGCGCGACCGGCTACACAGATCAAGTACCAATACAAGCACTAAAACACCGAAATATGAAGGAAAAGTAAAGGTTATGCCAGTGCAAGAAATGACCAGCATATATAACATCACAGGCACAGCTAGATGCCGCAGGGGTTCCCCTTGAGTCCACAGCGCTGACAAGACGCCACAATAGCCGACGATGAAAAGGCTTAGGGCTGGCAAGCCACCCGCAAGAGCGATTTCCAAAAAGCCGTTGTGGCTCTGCCCAGACCATTCGTCAGCGGCAAGAAGTCGATCGCGAGCACCGCCGAACCCGTACCCTGAGTACCCGAGAGCAGGGTCAGATAGGAGTACTTGAACGGTGTTTTGCCACAGCCCCGCCCGTCCATCCAAAGATGCTGCCTCACCCACAACGTCGTTCCCGTAGATGATCGTCATTGGATCCGACCCGTTCTTCTGAGGGATGAGAACCGCTGAGGTCGCAAGCGCGACCGTGCACAATAGTGCCGCTCCAGCGGTGAGAACTGCCGCTCTGAGCCGTACATCGAGAGAGCGAAACTTGCTAAGCACTTCGACACCCAAAACACATAAAAGGGTGGCGGTGCTGAGCTTACCGCCAGCGGCTATATTCAGCGCAAGCAGAAAAACGCGTGATACCCGGTGTCGACCCTTAAAGATGAGTGGTGCCAGGAGACAGAGATAGGCCGCCGTTTCTCCCATCGTGCCAGGGAAGGTGTGGAAGACAAAAAGGCGCGTCCTGCCATCATAGT
>JASHRE010000400.1 GCA_030037515.1 Candidatus Sulfotelmatobacter sp. | reverse complement strand
GAGAAATTTGTTCCAAAAAAGGAGAAGTCATGAAGGTGGGTCGAAAGAGTTTTCTGCTGACATTTGCGCTTTTGGCGTTGGCGTTGGCAGGAAGCTCGAGAGCTTCCGCACAGAATTTAACCCCATGTAATGCTACGGTTCCAGACTACTCTCCGGATTTTTCTTTGAATCAGGCCTGCCTGACTCTGAATGGCGAGAACTACGACAACCCGAGCACGGCCTATCCTTCGTTTCAATCTGCAATTGCCCCGGCTCCTGCGAATGTCTCGACTGTGCTCCAGCTGACGCCCAACCTCAACTATCAGGGCGGATCAGCGTGGTTTCAGACGCCGCAACCGGTCGCCAGTCCCTTCTCCACGACATTCACATTCCAGTTGAACCCAGCCCAAGGCGCCGATGGTATCGCATTCGTCATTCAGAATTCCGGGCTCACGGCTCTGGGGCCGACAGGCTGCGGAGAGGGATTTGCGGGTGATCTCGCGTATCCGCCCGGCTGCACTCCCGTTCCTGCTAACAGCGAGACGCAAACCGGCATCACGAACAGCATAGCTTTCCGATTCGATAGCTATTCGCAGGGTGTGGGTGGTGGAACGCAGACGAATGACCCTGGCGTTAACAATGTCACCATTCAGAGTTGCCCGGGAATGGCGGCGAACTCCATTACCGCAGCTTGCCAGCTTGCTGTGTATCCGTTTTCTCAGGTTGATTTTGCAGATGGAAATGTTCATACCGCCACGATTTCCTACGTTGTGAGTCCGACGAGTACACAGACGGCCTGCACGGTTAACAACGCTCCCAGTTCGTGTCTCGACGTTATCCTGGATGGGACTGATCTGTTTCCCGCTGGCGTGCCCTTCGACATGACCGCGCTTGGTCTGACGTCCGGCACGGCGTACGTCGGCTTCACTGGGGCAACCGGAGGTGCGACAGATAACCAGGACATTCTCAGCTGGGTGTTCACACCGCAAGGGCAGACGCAGACGCTCCAGCCGGGGACGCCGGCCACGTATAACTTCCAAAATCCTCAAGGCCAGACTGCATATAATTACCAAGTCACGTTGAGCAACAATTCATCGCCGACAACAACGACGATCACGCCAATCTATCCGAACACTCAGAACTATCCGTACAGCTGCGACACACTCGTCGAGCAAACCTACCCCAACGCGCACTGCGTCTTGTACACCAATCTCGGCACAGGCGTCCCAGATTCTCCGGTGATGTTTGAAGTCACCTGTCCGAGTCTGCCGGGCGATCAGTGCAGTCCGTTCACCGCGCAGTTAGGCACCGAATACACGCTGTCCTCCTCAAACAACCTGAACTCTTGTATTAACAACAACACCTGCACGGGGTCGAACAACCCATACCCCGGCTGGGTGAAGGGTGCCGGGCCCGATCCGACGCACCCCTGCACGCCACCGCAAAGCGGTTCCCTGTTCCAGAGCAACCAGGTCAGCAATTTCTTGATCGACAGGACCACGAAGGGAAACAGCGGCGGCACGGGATCTTGCTGGGTTGCCACCTATGACATGCCAGGCGAGTCATTGCCCGGCATCACGATTACCACCCCCACAAACGGGCTTATCGTTGCGGCCGGCAGCATGGTTACGACCAGCTACAGCTGCAGCAATCCGGCAAGCTCCGAACCCAGCACCAACGCAGTTGGTCCGTACCTTACGACTGCAAGCTGCACGCAGTCGACGGGCACAGGTAGCTGCATGCAGACGGCGAATGGGCTCTCGTGCACGGGCTCATTCACTGCTGCTTCCACCCCGGGAACCTATGCGTTCACCGTGACCGGCACCGATACCGGTGAGAACGGAAATACGCAAACGGTAAACTACACCGTGGTCGCGCCCACGAACCTGCAGATCCTGAACCTTGGACCTGCGGGTCCGATCGCCAATGGCGGATACATTACCTACGCCATCGGGGTAGCGGACCTCGGACCGGTAAACGCCGACGGCGTCGTTGTGACCGATCCACTCCCGAGCAACACGAGCTTTGTGAGCGGATCGGGCAGCAACGTGTCCTGCGGCATCGTCAACAAGCAGCTGTCCTGCACATCGACTCCCATCCAGTGCTCAGCCAGTGGCGGCACGGTGAGCTGCAGCGTGGGCACGCTTGCGCCGCTTTCGATCTCCGATCTTAATGGCGGGGCCATGACGATCAAGGTGCAGGTGACAGCCGAACCGAGCACGACGTGTGGCACGAAGCCGTGCACCATCAACACGGCGACCGTGAGCGCCATCAACACCGACACAAACTCGAACCCCTCATCCACCGTGAACACGACCTGGTGAGGACCTAACTTAACTGAGGCTGAACCGAGACAAGGGGCTGTTGCCGGCAGGCAACAGCCCCTTGTTCATTGCCCCTCTTGTTTCTAGTTCGGTAGCGAAGCCACTTCTGGCTTGCGCCATGTGGGTGAGCTCGCCCCCGCAAGCCTGGCGGAGCCCGGCTAGCGTTTGATCTTCGCACGCGTCACAATGTGGGCGCAGGCGCTGCCCGCAACCAGCCTTTGCTTGTCGGTGGTCTCAATACTCGAACTGGAGAGAGGAACGCTTCTCGTCGAGCGCCCTGACCGGAAGCAGGGCACGATTCTTCGGGCATGGATCGACGGTTACGTATTGCCTTCATTCTCGGGCCGTATTCTCTAGCGATCGATCCTGCCGTGGCCGAGCGATGGGCATCGCGGCCGGTGCGCTCGTTCATGGCATGACGGTTGTCACCAGGAATGTGAGCGATTTTCAGGCGACCGGGGTGGCCGTGGTCAACCCTGGGCACGAAGGTTCCCGGTGCGCCGTTCTCAGTGGCTGGCTTGCTGGTAGATGGTTTTGAAGTCGGCCCGCTCAAGTATCTTCTCCGCTCCCGGGTCCTTTTTCATCCCCTCCAGCAGAGCCAGAGCCTGACGATCATCCTGCCGCGCGTCGTCCCGGTCGCCGGAATTGCGCTCGGCAATTGCCAGCAAATAATGGGCACGCGCGCTCAGCGGCTGCATGCCCAGCTGCTCGGAGCGCAGCAGGGTGCGTTTCAGTTCCTGCTGGGCTGCCACATAATCGTGGCGCTGAATCATGGCTTCTGCCATCCACACCGAACCCTCGACTGCGATGTACTTGAATCCGAGATCCTCGGCGCGCTGCAACACAGGTTGGAGCAGCGCCAGCGCTTCCGGGGAACGCTTCTCCCCCACCAGCGCCTTCCCCAGCCTCGAACTGGCCACCAAAATCGTGTCCGGTTCCCGGCTGCGCCTGGCCGCTTGCAATGCCTGTTGGTAGAAACTCTGCGCCGACTTGAAATCTTCGTTGTAAAAGAAAGCGTCTCCCTCGACCCCCAACGCCTCCGCCAGGACACCGTCGTTTTTGAGCTCGCGCGACAGTTTCACCGCTTCCTCCACATCACTGCCAGCCTCCTCACTCCGGCCCGCCAGAATCAAGGCTTCCGCCGAAGCATCCAGTAGGCTCGGCATCCACGTGCTTTTTTCCTTCAGCCCACGGAAGGTCTTCAAGGCCTCGTCCTCGGACTGGACGGCAGCTCCAAAACGCCCCTGGTAGTCGAACAGAACCCCCAGACTCTCCGACTCAATCGCCGCCCCCCGCTGGTCATTCATCTGCCGCCGCAGATCAATCGCCCGCAAATAATAGGATATCGCCTGGTCATACTGCCCCATGCTGGCCGAAGTGTCCCCCAGATTGTGTACGGCATCGACGATGTCCTGCGGCGCATTCGATTTTTCCCGTAACTGCAATGCCTGCTGGAAGTAAGTCAGGGCATCTTCGTACTGGCCTTTTTCCGAGTACGCGCTGCCAATATTGTTCAAACAAACCGCCTGCAATCCTTCGCTGCCTACCTCGCGCTCCATCTGCAGCGCTTCTTTGTACATCTTCAGTCCCTGATCGTGATCGCCGCCCTCGTCGTAGAAATTACCCAGCTCAATCAGCGTGTCACCCAGACCGCGTTTGTCCCCGATATCACGCCGGATCTGCAGTGCTTCATTGAAATTCGCCAGGGCTTCTTTTTTGTTCCCCAGCACCCCTTGCGCCTTGGCCATTTCATTCAGGCTGAACGCCAGACCGCGTTTCTCGCCAATCTGCCGCCACATGGCCAGGGCATCGGTTTCCGCCCGAACCACTTCCTGCGGCTGGTTCAGCATGCGGTACGCCACCGCCATCAGATGCTGACTGGTGGCCTTCTGTTCCTGATTTTCCACTTGCACTGCCAGGCTGTAAGCCCGGTTCAGGGGATCGAAACTGCCTTGTGCGTCCCCACTCTTCAGGTCGATGCGCGCCACATCCAGTGTGGCCGCGATGTCTTTGGGATTCGCCGACAGAATCTTCTGATAGTACTCCCGCGCCTTGGCCAGATCCCCAGTATCCTGATATAACCCGGCCAGCGCGACTTCCACGTCGTAGTTGTCGGGAGAAGCCTGGGCCAGCGTTTCATACGCTTTGATCGCTTCCGGATATTTTTTCGCCACTTGCAACCCAATCGCTGTGATCAGGTATTTTTCCGCTTGCGGCAGATTCTGGCTGAGCGCAACCGCCTCTTGTCCAGCCTGTTCCGCCTGGTCGTCATACCCTAACTTGCTGTACGTCTCGGCCAGCCGGGAAAAAGCCAGGGCAAAGTTAGCGTCCCCTTTCGTGGCCGCTTCCAGTTGCTGCTGCGCCTCCAGATTCCGGCCCTCCCGCAAAAAGCCAACGCCCTGGTCATAGTCACGCAAGGCTTCCACCGACGTCGATTCCGGCTGAAACGAACTCGCTTTCAGTTCTTTCAGCACGTCGCCCGGCAACGCCAGTTTCTGGCGAATCGATTCGGCCAGCGTGTCGATCGCACCCGGAATCCCTTTTTCGTTGGGAATTTCGATCTTCAGCGGTACGCTGGTATCGTTTTTCAGATCCTGCAGGGCGCCATCAATGCGGATCTGGTCTCCAAATTTCGCGTATTGTCCCCACACCACCCGCTGCGCATTGCTGAACTCGGCGATGCGATGGAGGGTGGTTGGGTCCAGTTGGGTCTCCGGCGATATGCGCAGATCGCTGAGAATCTGGTGTAGATTGCTCGGAGTGACGGTCCGCAGTTGGGCCGACTCGCCAATGTCGGTGCTGAGCATGTCCGCAAAACTGGAGCCCAACCAATCCAGGCTGCCATCTCCCGAGGCATTGCGGAAGGGCAGAATGGCCAGCGATTGCACGGCTCCGGGTTTGGCCGCCGGCGGCGAGAAAATCGCAGCCCGAAAAATGTATCCCACCGCCGCCAAGACCAGAACCGTGGCCATGCCCGTCAGCAGCGGCCAAGGTAGGGTTTGGCCCCAGGGCTTGACGTCGGCATGGAATCCCAGCGTCGCGCCCGCTCGTTTTCCCTGCCACGCCTCCAGATCCCGCAAGATCTCGGCCGCACTCTGATAGCGCAAATTGGGATCCCGCTCCAGGCATTTGCTGACGATTCCGCTCAGCGCCCCGGGAATCGTTCGATCATGATCGGAAACCGGAAGGGCCCGTTCCTGCGTGCGTTTGATGAGACTGGCCAGTGCGCTCTCGGCTCGGAACGGCATTTTCCCGGTCAGCAGTTCATACAGAATCAAACCCAGCGTGAAAAGATCCGATCGCTGGTCCAGTTCTCGGGCCAGCGCCTGCTCCGGCGACATGTATTCCATGGTGCCCACCAAGGCGCCCACCTGCGTCATCCCGTCACCTTCCACAGTGCGGGCCAGACCAAAGTCCATCACCAGGATGCGGCCGCTATTTTCCCGCATGATGTTCTGCGGCTTCAGATCCCGGTGAATGACCCCTACGCTGTGCGCCGCTTCCAAAGCCTGGCACACCTGCTCAATGACTTCCACCGCCTCTTCCGGCGAGAACTTTTCCTTTTCCTGAATGAGGGTGCGCAAGTCACGGCCTTGCACAAACTCCATGGTTATGAACTTCACCCCCTCCGCATCACCCAGGTCGTAAATGCGAACCACGTTCTTGTGCGTCACCTGCCGGGACAGCAGAAGCTCCTGTTTGAAGCGGGCCAGAATCGCAGGACTGGAAGCCATTTCCCCCCGGATCAGCTTCAGAGCTACCGCACGGTCCAGCTCCCGATCCCGCGCTTTGTAGACCGCTCCCATGCCACCTTCACCAAGAAGCTTCACAATTTCATATCGACCGCCCAGAACATCGCCGGGCTCCAAGGTGGCCGGGTTCGGCTGGCCCCGGTGCCGCGATTGGAGAGGCGGCAGCATCCCGTCGACCGCCGTGGCATCAGGATCCACGATCGCAGACTCGGGCGGCGCGGGCGAAGACCCGCCAAAATCCACCACTGTGGGAGCGTCTGGATCCGGAGCGGGTGGTGGATTCGAACTTGAACTATCGCCTTTGGCCGGAACCCCAACTCCACCCAGAGATGGATGGGCCCGATCGGTTCGGGCAGACCATGATTGCTTTTCTTGCATGTATCAGCCTGGGGGCGGGGGCAAACATGCAGCACCGCACTGTGCTGCATCAAAAAACAGAAGAAGTATATACCGATGGCTGTCTTGTTACACCGGCGAAAGAAGATTCGACTTGGATTTCCCTGAAGATAAACAGACCGGCATACTCGGCACAGCACCGCGCATGAATCATTCTCTTATCGCTAATATATGCCGTGTTAATGTATCTATTAGATATGACAACACCCGGATAAGGTACTTTGTTGTTTCTTGCGAAACCAGGCCAACAAGTTCTTCTTTATCAATAACAGCCTTTCTCTGGCCGGTTCGCGAAGGCTCGGCATGTTCCCGGCCATCCGCTTACGGACTATCGATATACTTCCCGAGCGCCGATGGAACATAAGATTTGCGGCTCGAGGGAGCTTCGACATCGAGTCACAGTAAACTTTGACTTGCCTTTATGATTCGTTACGGCATTATTGGTTTTGGCCTGCATGC
>JASHRE010000399.1 GCA_030037515.1 Candidatus Sulfotelmatobacter sp. | reverse complement strand
CATCGGCTATTACCTGATCGGCGGCGGTGTTGTGTACTCGCTGTTCCGCCGACGCATGGCCAAGGACTTCTCGCGCATGAGCCTGCTACAGTTTTCGATCATGCAATTCTTTTTGCTGACCATGGTCGCGTTGCCCATCAAAATGGGGCTGCGCTTGCTGTGGCACATCAAGTACGTGTGGATTACACCGTGGTTTAACGTGTGACATTTGTGTAGGGGCGGGCGCCCTCGCCCGCTCTGCATTTAAATATAAATACTGGTGAGCTTTGCTTGCCCGCACGGCCGAGGGCGGCCGTGCCCATACGGTTCGACATTGTCGGAGGGGGATCAGTGCCCGATAAACCCATCCCGGAGCAGGATCCAATCACGAGCAAGTCGTACGCCATCCACTACCTGATCGCGACGGTGCTTCTGATCGCGACGCTGTTCTGGGCTTTGTGGGATGAGGCCTGGGGCGAGCGTCCCTGGAAGGCATTTCAGGACCAGTGGAAGGTGCGTTACAGCGCATTCCTGAATTCGACGCGATCGACGTCGCTGCGATCGCAATCGACCGTCGAGCATGACGCGCAGTACGTGGCCCTGAAGCAGGATTACTCGAACGCCTACGAAGCGGAGAAGGGTAAGGCGGAAGAAGTTCGCAGCAAGCTCGATGACGCCAACGCGCGTTTGCTGGCGGTGCAAAGTGTTTTCACCGATCGCCGCGCGTACGTCAATGCTCTCACTTACGAATTCGAAACCAGCACCAGCGCGTCGGAAAAAGCCAGCAAACAAAAACAGATCGATGCCTACAAGGCGGAACTGGCAACCGTCGAGCTTCCCGACGGCAGCAGAAAACAGTTCAACTTTCCCCAACTCGAGGAAACGTACAACGACATCCGGAATGAAAAAACACAGCTGAGTCTGGAACTCGGCGATGTGCTCAAGCCATCGACTGACGCGAAGACGAAAATGGACGAGTACGTCAGCGATCACATGATCGATCTCACTCCGGCGCAGATTGATGGCCTCAAAAAGAAAGTCTCCGATTGGGATTCGAAAATCGTACAGATCAACGTGGCGGAAGCGAACATCGTCGATCGCTGCGAATCCTGCCACATGAACGCGCGTGAGCCGCTGAAGATCACCGCCGCCGCCATGACCGCCAAAGGCGAGAAAAAGCCCGACGAATATGCCGAGGCCTTCGTCAGCCATCCGGAACCAGAACTGTTGAAGATCCACGATCCCGACAAGTTCGGCTGCTCACCCTGCCATCAGGGCAACGGCCGCGCTACCACAAGCATTGAGAAGGCGCACGGGAACTACGAGCATTGGCTCTGGCCGCTCTTTCCCAAGGAAAACGTCCAGGCCGGGTGTCAGAATTGCCACGCGGCCGACATGGTTCTGGTAAGCGGCGATGTGCAGTTCGAGACCATCAACGATGGCAAAGACCTTTTCCGGCAAAAGGGCTGCATGGGCTGCCATCGTTATGAGGGTTACGACAAAGAACCGGAAGAACTGAATTCCATCACTCAGCAGATCAAGCAGATCGAAAATCAGAAAAAAGACGATCTCAAAGAGTCAGCTGACCTGATGAAGGAGGCGGACGCGGCTGAGAGCAATGAAGAAGCCAACGCCCTGAACACAAAAGCCGTGGATCTTCGAGTGGCGAACAGTAAACTGGATGGCCGCTTACAGCAACTCGATTTCGAATCGCACAGCCTGATGCAAGACCAGAAAAAGGTCGGGCCAAACTTGAAAGATGTGCGGCTCAAGTTAAACAAAAATTGGATTCCGGTTTGGCTGAAAAAGCCCACCGATTTTCGTCCGACGACGAAGATGCCGAACTTCCGCCTGTCCGATCATCAAATTGAAGCGATTTCCGCCTTCATCTGGCAATCAGGACTCACCGATCCTCTTCCGAAACACCAGCCGGGCAATGCCGAGCACGGAAAAGAATTGTTCATGACGCGCGGCTGTCTTGCTTGTCACTCCATCGGTGAAGGCGATCACACGATCGGTGGAACGTTTGCCGCGAATCTGTCCCGGGAGGGTGAGAAAGCGAACTACGACTACCTCGTTCGCTGGATTCACAATGCGCGCGAGCGCACGCGTCCGTATTGCCCGTACGAGAAAAAAGACATCGGCCCCGAGGATTATGCAAAGAAGGGACTTCCATATCAATTCGATCTTGAACATAGCACCTGTCCCAACGACGGCCACGAACTGCAAGTCCAGAACATGACCGTGATGCCGAGTCTGCGTCTCAGCCCGGGAGACGCCGAAGACATCGCGACGTTTCTTCTGACCCAGAAAGCAAAAGAACCTGCCTCGTATGCAGACGCGTCTTTCATGGATGATCCGTCTTTGAAGGAAGAAGGCAAGAAATGGGTCCGGCAGTTCGGTTGTGCCGGATGCCACGAAATTGCCGGCCTGGAAGATGAGGGCCGTATCGGCACCGAATTGACCTTCGAAGGAAGCAAACCGATCGAGCGTCTCGACTTTGCCTTGTTCACGATTCCAGCTCAGCGCGGCGGCCAAGACGCCGAACCAATCACTGATAAGGAAGATCTGGCACGGCTTCCCGACGGCCCCGCAACTGAGCCCTGGTACGATCACAAGGGATTTTTCGAGCACAAACTTGCCGAACCGAACGTTTTCGACAAGGGCATGGTCAAGACTCCGATGGAAGCTCTGCGCATGCCAAATCTGCACCTTACCAAAGATCAGGTCCGCGCGCTCACGACTTTCCTGATGGGCAGCGAGGAGACTTCCCTGCCCGACAGTTATCAGTACAAGCCGGGCGACGCTCGCCAGGATATTCAGGCAGGCTGGTGGGTGGTGAAGAAATACAACTGCATGGGATGCCACCAGTTTATCCCGGGGCAAAAAACAATCCTCATGGGACTTCCCCAGTATCAGGACGCGCAAGAGCAGCTGCCGCCAAAGCTGCTCACAGAGGGTGCGCGGGTCGATCCCGAGTGGTTGCGGAAGTTCTTGTCGAATCCGGCGCTCAGCACAACCGACACGAACCGCAACGGCGTGCGTCCGTATTTGAAAGTTCGCATGCCCACGTTTTCGTTCTCGAACAACGAACTGCGCATCCTGGTCCGCTTCTTCCAGGCTCTGTCGCAGCAGCCCATGCCGTACATTCCGGAGCAGGTGCCCGTGCTCACGACGAAGGAAACGGACATGGCGCGAAGCCTTTTCTCGAGCACTGCCGCGCCTTGCCTGAAGTGCCATGCCACCGGCGATCCCGATCATGACAAGATCGCCACGGCTCCGAATTTCCTGCTGGCGAAGGAGCGTCTCAAGCCGGATTGGGTCGAACGCTGGATCACCGATCCGCAGGCGGTCAGTCCTGGCACGTCGATGCCTTCGGGTCTATTCAAAGAAGTCGACAACCAGTGGGTCTTCGCCGGGCCGACGCCGCCGTCATTCAACGGTTTTACGGGGGATCATCGCAAGCTGCTCACCGATTACATCTTTCAGTTGACTCCGGAAGAACAACGGCGCGTAGCTGCGGCTATGCCGCACGCTCGTGCCGCGGCGCAGCCCGCAATTGATCGCCGGCATGCCTCTGTCGAGTCGCATTCATCGGCGAGCGGAGGTTCGAGGTAAAATTCACAGTTTGAGAGCTTCCGAAGTACAACAGTATTGAGGTTGGCTCCGACTCGCATA
>JASHRE010000398.1 GCA_030037515.1 Candidatus Sulfotelmatobacter sp. | reverse complement strand
CGCCCTTCCTGCGAAACCAAAGGATGCGCTCCTAGAAACGCCAGAGTCTTGCCGTTTGTATAAACAGCGCACCGTTGTCCTGCAGTTCACTGAAAGCTGTCTCTCTAAACGAGGCACACCTACCCCGTCTATGTGAGGCATTTTGCAGGTTCCTGTCAAAAGACTCCCGCATCTTGCGTTTTTCAGGAACCATAATCCGGTGATGGTGCCCGGCCTCCCAAGCAAGCAGGTCGACCGCCTGCAGGAGCACGGTTGTTTCCGGCTCCGCGACCCGGTGGACTGTATGACGACCGACGAGCACAATGCAGGCGGCGGACCGGCTGCAGATTCTTTTGCTTCCCACTACCTGCGTTCTTGCGCTCTGCAGCGCCTGCAATATTTTCTCTTGAAATTAAGCACAGCCGAGGGGTACGAAACGATTTGCTTCCGGTTTTTCCTTGGTTTTGAACTGAGGGAACCGAGCCCGCATTTTGGGACTGAAATGATTCTCGTACGCACGTTTCAAATCGGTCCGTACCTGCTGCCACGATTGAAAATCAAAATCGCAGAACCATCGCGGTTTGTATTGCAGGGCGGTTAGTTCGTCCGCCAGTTGTCCCTGGGGGTCCTTTTGTTATTTTCTTTGTAAAACGCTTGGCAACGATCCACGGCCCAATTCCAAATAAATCGAGCCGTACCCGCCATACGCAGCACTTCATCAGACTGAAAGGTGGTTGGCTCCATGCGAAATTTGAACACTTTGCGCTGCTCAGACATTCTTTTGGTTTTCCACGTATTGTTTGATTACAGCCAGCGGTGCTCCCCCCACCGTGGAAAGGAAATAACTGTTCGTCCACAAGGTGGGCAAACGTGATTTCAGAGTACGAAACTCCTGTCGCAGGGTGTGCGACGAAACGCCTTTGAGATGTTTGACCAGCCTATGGATGCCGAACTGAGGATCGATTTCAACCAACAGGTGCACCTGGTCGGGCATGATTTCCAAAGCCATGATTTCAGCCCGATGTTTTGCTGCCACTTGTCTAAGAACCTGTTCACAGCGTTTCGCAATCGGACCCACAAGCACAGCACGCCTGTATTTCGGCGTCCACACGCAGTGGTATTTACTGCTGTACACAACATTGTGGTTCGATTTGTACCCTTCGAGTGCCATGAGGGGAAGTATGCTGCATTCAGAAATCTAGTACAAGCGCCTTCTTCTCCGGCGCCAAAAGGGCGAGCTTTGCGGCGCAAATTGGTGACTACATGGATGGGGAGTAATTGGATACGGAGCAATTGGCTTTGCGTGATCGCATCCATAAATCTGGCAAATCCATGCGCGGGACGGCTGGGGGCGTCTTCCCTGTCGCCTGCCTAGACGATGGCAGAAATTCCATTCGCGGATCGCTTGGTGGATCGATTTCGCAGATCACGCGGCTCCCGCCCTTCGACACATAGGAATAAGCTTCTGCCCGGTGGGCGCGCTGTTGCGCGCCCGCCGCACCTGAATCCGCAGCCGTATTCTTGCCTCCCTACAACTTCGGCAGGACGATTCCCTTCTGCGCTTGATACTTCCCCTTCCGATCGGCGTAGCTGGTTTCGCAGACTTCATCCGACTGGAAGAACAGAATCTGGCAGAGGCCTTCATTGGCGTAGATGCGCGCCGGCAGCGGGGTCGTATTCGAAATCTCAAGCGTGACGAAGCCTTCCCATTCCGGCTCGAACGGGGTCACGTTGACGATGATGCCACAGCGTGCGTAGGTGCTCTTGCCGACGCAAATCGTGAGCACATCGCGGGGAATCTTGAAATATTCGACGGAGCGGGCGAGGGCGAACGAGTTGGGCGGCACGATGCAGATATCGGTCGTTATGTTCACGAACGATTTTTCATCGAAGTGCTTGGGATCGACCAGCGCGTTGTTCACGTTGGTGAAAATCTTGAATTCGTCGGCCACGCGCAGGTCGTAGCCGTACGACGACAGGCCGTAGGAGATCACGCCCTCGCGTACCTGCTTCTCGGAGAATGGGTTGATCATATCGTGTTCGAGGGCCATCTTACGGATCCAGCGGTCGCTCTTGGGCATGAATCTCCTTCAGCGAATCAGTGATTGAAACCTTGAATCGTTGAATCATTGCAAGGCGCCATCCCCTGCCAATCGGTGTGGAGAATGACTGAGTCGACCTGTGCTTCAACGATTCAATTCTTGGGCTGGGGTGCCAGCCAGTTTACGGGATGGATGATGCCGTTGACAATCCGGCATATCTTCCTTAGCATCAGTCACTTGAAGCACAATCTCAGCCCTGCACTTGGGAGCCGCTCGTGATTAAGCTCGACATCATCAACGAAGTTGTGGCGAAGACGGGAATCACCAAAACCAAGGCCGAGTTGGCCGTGGAAACCGTGTTTGAAAGCATGAAGCAGGCACTGGCGCGCGGCCATCGCATTGAGTTGCGAGGATTTGGCGTGTTCAACGTTCGTCCGCGAAAGACCGGCATTGGGCGCAATCCACGCACCGGGGCGGAAGTTTCGATTCCTCCCGGACGTGCGGTGCGGTTCAAGCCGGGGAAGGAATTGCAGTCGATCGATTGACGAGCTGTTATCACGCGCTTGAATGTCGGCGCACATCTCCCTTTGAACTCACGAGCTTATGCCGATGGCCTCCCGGTTTCGTCCGCGTTCGCCTTTCTCGTAGTAGCATCAAAATAGAAGTCAGTTTTCATGGCCGAAACTTCTCCCATCCCATCGTCAACGATTGAATATTACTATCGACTGCCGGAGCCGGCACTGCTGCGCCCAAGCGAGCGTTATTGGCTGCACGCTCTGCTGCTGTTGGCCACAGTTTTCACGACGCTGGTGGTGGGAGCGCGCTTGGAATTTAACTTTTTGCACAACCTGCCGCCATTTGTGGCGGGAGATGAGTACCTTCCTTTCTTCCCCTTGAAATGGGCGTTGCAGGTGCCTTCGCGGCTGTTGCTGGGGATTCCCTTTTCCGCCACCCTGCTCACGATTCTGCTGGCCCACGAAATGGGACATTACTTGCTTTGCCGCTACTACCGCGTACGCGCGACACTTCCGTTCTTTATACCTGCGCCGACGCTGATCGGGACTCTCGGGGCGGTCATCCGGATCAAGGCGCCGATTCGGTCACGAAAAGCATTGTTTGACATTGGGATCGCAGGGCCGATCGCTGGATTTGTTGTGGCGGTAACGACGTTGATGTTCGCTTTAATGCTGTCGAAGCCGCTCGTGGCTTCGGCCCGCGGGTCGGATCTGCGGCTGGGATTTCCGGCGATTTTTTATCTCGCGCAAGATTTGTTGAGAGTCATCGCTCCACAGCACGCCATCGCAGGATTGCCGCTAATCCGTATTTATTTTCACCCCACAGCGATCGCCGCGTGGGTTGGAATGTTCGCGACGGCATTGAACCTTTTGCCGAGCAGCCAACTCGACGGTGGTCATGTCGTCTATGCGCTGGCACCTCGGTTGCATCGGCTGACTTCGTGGATCACGGTTGCGGTTCTTCTGGCTTTGGGCCGGTGGAATTACGTGTGGTGGTTTTGGGCGATGCTGTTGATAGGCATGAACGTTCTTGCCTGGCGCCAACGACAGGCGCCGGAATACCCGCAATTGCCACCTAACCGCTTGGTGCTGGCCCTGTTCGCGGCAATCATGCTCGCGCTGACATTTACCATCTCGCCGATCCGGGCCGTCTAGCTTCCCAAGCCCCATCATCACATCAGCCACAAGGCATCGACGTCAACCACGATCTGCGTACGCGGGATTCTCTGTTGCGCAGCATGGGCGAGCATCGACCGCAAGGTGGTGTTCAGTTTTTCGCGGCTGGGAGATTTCAGCACGAAGTGATATCGATAGTCACGCTTGAGACGCAGAATCGGCGCGGCCGCCGGACCGAGCACGCGCACACCTTCGTGCCGAGTTGAGTCGAACCACCTCCCAAGCAGTCCGGACCATCGCAGAGCCTCATCCAGTTCGTCACTGCGGATGATTACGTTGGCGAGAGCGGAGTAGGGCGGGTAGTGCATCCAACTGCGGAAGCGAAGTTCCTTTTCATAGAAACCAAGGAAGTCATGCTGGGCTGCGTACTGCACGGCATAGTGATCCTGAAAATAGGTTTGCAGGATCACTTTGCCTGGGGACTGACCCCGTCCGGCGCGGCCGGCAACCTGGGTTAACAGCTGAAAGGTGCGTTCGGCGGCGCGAAAATCCGGTAATCCCAGAGCGGCATCGGCTCCGATAACACCCACCAAAGTGACTCCGTGAATGTCATGGCCTTTGGCGATCATCTGCGTCCCGACCACAATATCGAGGTCGCCTTCATGGAAAGCATTCAGAGTCCGCTCGAAATCCTTGTGCCCCCGGACCGTGTCGCGATCAAGCCGCGCGATGCGCGCCTGCGGAAAGATGCCCTGCAATAACTCCTCGAGTTTCTCCGAGCCCGTCCCGAGAAAGTAGACGTATTCACTACTGCAATGCGCGCAGGCTCTCGGCACAGGCGCAATGTATCCGCAGTAGTGGCAGACCATTTTGTGCTCGCGCTTGTGATGGGTCATTGCGATTGCACAGTTGGCGCATTCCAGTCTCTTGCCACAGCTGCGGCAGAGAACGACCGGCGAGTAGCCGCGACGATTGAGCAAGATCATGACTTGCTCCTTGCGGTCGAGTCTGTTTTTGATTTCCTCGGCAAGTTTGCGCGAGATCACCTGCTCGTGCCCCGTCTCCTGAAACTCCTGCCGCATGTCGACGATCTCGACTCCGGGCAGCGGACGCTGTTCGACGCGATCGGGAAGTTCGATCAAAGCATATTTGTTCTTCTTGTTCGCGTTGAAGTAGGATTCGAGAGACGGGGTGGCCGAACCGAGCACGACGACCGCATCCGACATCTTGGCTCGCATGACCGCGACGTCGCGGGCGTGATAGCGCGGCGTTTCCTCCTGCTTGTAGGAGGCATCGTGTTCCTCGTCGACGATGATGAGGGCAAGATCGGAGACGGGGGCAAAAGCTGCCGAGCGGGTTCCGACCACGATTCGTGCCTCGTTGCGCTTGATGCGGTGCCACTGCTGCGCGCGTTCGCGATCGGTAAGTGCCGAATGCAGGATCGCGACTTCGTCTCCGAAAATCTGATGCAGATCGGCCGCGACTGCCGGAGTCAAACCGATTTCCGGAACCAACAAAATGGCGGATCGACCGCTTTCGAGGACCCGGCGCATGGCGGCCAGATAGACTGCCGTTTTTCCGGAGCCGGTGACGCCGTGCAGAAGCACGCCGGAAAACTTGCGGGCATCCACGCGCTCCCGCACCTGGGAGAGCGCGGACTTTTGCAGCGAGCTGAGCGAGAACCGGAAAGAATTCGTGCATGGTTTGCTTTCGGAAACCGCAAAAGCGGCCGGATCTTCGACGATCTCGACAAGTTTGCGCCTGACGAGCGTACTCAGCGTAGTCCGCGGAAGGCCGAGCGATTGCAGGTTGGTTACGAACGATCGCCCTCCCGTGGCGGCGAGCGTATCGATCAAGGTCCGCTGATTCGCGTTGAGTTTGCCTTCGGCTGATTTCAAAACCGCGACCTTCTCTGTGCGTGTGGCGTCTCGGGCGGCGGAGACATCCTGCCGGACGACCCATTTCTTGCGCACCATTCCATTCAGGATGGAACGCGAAGTTCCGGTTGCGGAGCGAAGTGTCTGCTCGCGGACGGCGCGCGGGCGCTCAGCGCTTGATGGCGCATCGCCCGGGGCGGTTGACAGCACGGCTGAAGCCGCGCCCTCCCCGGTCGTGCCGCCTCCGGCTTCTGACTTTCCCGCTTCTGTCAAAATCGGGGAGAGGTGGGGTACCCCATGCGATTCAGTCTCTTCGGCACGCGCGGCGAGATAATCGAGAACGCGAAATTCGGCGGCCTGCTCTTCCGGAGTTCGGCGGGAACGCGCGGATGAGCCTGACATGGCAGCCAGATGTAAAGCCATCAGGCCGTCGTCGGTGATGCGGTAGGCTACGGAGCGTTTGAATTCCGCACTTAGAGGCAGCATGGTGCGAAAGACTTCGCCGAGCGGGGAGAGATAGTAATTGGAAATCCAACGGCCGAGCTGCAGCAGTTGAGCATTCAGAACGGGCGCGGAGTCGAGCACGTTGAGAACAGATTTGGTTTCGACCGATGGCTTGCGGTCATGGAGGTCCACAACAATACCGGTCATGCGCTTTTGGCGAAAAGGAACGAGCACGCGTCCGCCGACAACGGGCGCGGCATCACGCGAGACTCGGTAGGTGAAGACGATGTCCAGCGGAACCGGGAGTGCGACGTCGCAGAACTCGGGCATGGATTGAATCAGTGTAAATGCCGGTCAGGATTTGGCGCGCTCGTCCTAACGGCGGGCTGCGGATCCTGAGACCGCAGGTTCACCATCACAGCAGACGTGGGGGCGATGAAAGAAGCATCCTAAACCACGTGGCAGAAGCGGAGACGGGACAGCTCAACCCGGGAACGAAATCTCATTCCCCTGCTTCCAACAAGGCATCCGCGGTGAATCGAGCAAGTTCGCTGAACAGAGCCTCGGCCCCGGCTTCTTTTTCTTCACGAGGCAACGCCAGGTGTTGTTCGACTCTCGCTTCCATGCGTTGCAGCGCGGAAGCAGCCACGGTCGTAGGTAGCGATTCAAACAAAAGCCGGTGGGCGTGCTTGCGTTCGAGGACCTCCAAACCGTCGAGAATCTGGCGGTGCGCGGGTCCCTCCCAAATGGCCAGAATCATCGCCTCGCGCAGCCACCGTTCAGCACGATACTCGTGCAGGGTGCCTAACCCGCCATGAACCTCCATGGCCCATTTGGCGGTTTGCACGGCGACCTCGGCCGTCCAATACTTTGCCAAATGCGCAATCAGCCGGAACAGGTGATAGCGTTCAGAATACGGGGGCCTTTCCTGCCACGCCTGATTCAAGAGCTCAACTGCCTTCCAGGCCAATTTTGAAGCGGCCCGAAGTTGCCGAAGGCGATCCTCGAACTGACGGCGCATCAGGGGTTGTTCGATCAGAGGCTTGCCAAAGACCATTCGCTGTTGGGCAAACGAAGCCGCATCCGTCATTGCCCGCTGGGCCAGGGCCACGCTTCCCACACTGTTCGCCACCCGTGACAAATTGAGAACTTCGAGAATGAGGTAGATTCCGTCACCGGCTCGGCCCAGCAGCCACGCTTCGCTGTCGCGCAGTTCAACTTCTGCGGTCGGCACGGAGCGAGTTGCGATCTTGTTTTTAAGGCGCCGGATTGTGTAGTTGAGTTGACCATTCTGTCGAAACCTGGGAACGAGATACAAAGCTAATCCGCGAACGTTGCGGGCGCCACCCTCGGGCCGTGCCGCCACCACCGCCAGGTCTGCCCCGGCGTTGCTGGCAAAATACTTGTCGCCGGTCAGCAACCATCGGCCAGCGGAGGGGCGAGCAATGGTCTCGACCGTCGCACCAAGGTCAGAGCCGCCTTTTATCTCGGTCATCCACGTCGCCCCCTGCCACACCCCTTCGTCCTTCCGCAACATTCGCGGCAGAAAACCTTCCCGCAGCTCAGCATCACCGTATTTGGAGAGAGGAACGAACGTACCCAGCGAAACCGTATAGGGACACGCCAGGCCGGGATCGTAGAACGACGTTACGTAGATTCCCAAGGCGCCGGGAAAAACCGTGTTCTCCTCTGACACACGCCACAACAGGCCAGTCTGATAGCCATGTTTCAGCATTCTCCAATAATCGGGCGAGTACAGAATCTCGTCCACCCGGGCTCCGCAAAGATCGAACATTCGCAGCCAGGGGGTCCCTGCGCGATCGGTGAGGTCCGAAATATCCTGGCCTTCTTTCTCCCACCAGAATTGGTACTGTTGCAGCCAGTCGGGAAGGCGAAAATCCCTCAGGGTGGATTGCAGGAACCGAAGCGGTGACTGCAGCTCATCGAAGCTCACAGCCAGAATTATGGCTCCGGGCAGAGTTCGCGTACAAGCGGCCTTCCTAGCTTTGCTAAAGTGCTTTTCAGCCGCAGGCGCTTGGTTTCCAGCGGGTCCGGAAATCCCAAGCCCGACCTTCGCTTGGGTTGCTCGAAATTAAGAGTTGAAACCACTCTGTGCTCACGAGTGTCACGGGAACTGGGATCGTGCCCTGTCGCTATTTCTCTTTGCAGCTAACAGAACGATGAATGTTTCAGAGTGTTGCTGGCCAGGTCGCGGGAATACGAAGCCCAAGATCCTCGACGCGTTGCTGGAACTGGCAGTCGAAATTGCAGGTGAGGACCCGCCAGGGTGGACGGATTCCCCTTGTTCACGCCGGGCGACGAACCAGCCGTACTGGCAAGATCGAAGCCGCTGATACTGGACCCGTTGTTGGGGCAAGCCTCTCGGGCAGGCCAGTCGACACTCGCTAGAGCCAACACGAGCGCGATTACTAATGCTGTGACCGTCGTGGTTTCACAAAGTTCGGCGGTCCGACCTTTTTCGATCGTGGAAAATTGCTGGGCGCGATCATCCCGGAGTTGTGGACCTTCAGTCGAACGGCACAACGCAACCCACTCGTGAGGAAGGGGCGCGGTTCGGAGAACGGATTGTGCTTACCCCGACCAACGGCCACGCTTTTGTCAAACTCGAATAACTTTGCTTACCGGCCGTGGCCGCACCGTCATGCCGGCTCGACGTTTTCGATAAATGGCGATCGGTCACGACACTTAAATCGCATCCAATGACTGCCGTTCTCATCAGATACGGAAAAGCTCGGCAGATGTGCGCCCGGCGTCGAGATCTGCAGAATGGGGGACTGTACCGGTGACGACCAGCGCGGTTGGACCGACAACCGGCAGCGAAGGCGCGCGCTATGAGCGCTTGCTACGGGCGTCAAACTTCATCGCGTCCTGCAGTGATTGTGATACCGCAAGAGACCGCCTGATTCGGGAATTGCGCCATATCGTTTCTTTTGATTACCTGCAAGTCGTGTCGCTGAAGAACGGAAGCAACGAGGTGGGCTGGCAGTTTACAGATATCGCCGGCGTTCGCGAAAGCCGTGGCCCGCTCGAGTTCTCTTTGTTGCCGGACGGACCGCTTCGACTGGTCCACGAGCGCGGCGAGCCACTCCTGGTGGATGACTGGGGGCGTGAGGCTCAATTTGCGGATCACGCGCGGACGATGGCGGAGGCCGGCATCGTTTCCGGCTGCATCCTTCCTCTGAAAAGGGGCGAGCGCAGTATTGGTTTGTTGGCGTTTGGCAAGACCGAGGCGAACGCTTACGCTGACGACTTTCGCTTTCTCTCTCTGGTCGCCGATCAGATAGCGCTTGCGATCGACGCTGCGGTGAACTTCTATGTGTCGCAGCGTGCCGAGGATCGGCTGAAGCTCGTCCTTGATTTGAGCAACCAGGTGGTTTCGAGCCTGGACTTCAAAGAACTTCTACGCACGATTTCAGCCAATATCCGCAACGTGATGGAAGCCGACGCCGCGGCGATCATGCTGGCAGAGTCGGTCGGCAGTTTGCTTCGCGTTCACGCTCTGGATTTTCCCGACAGCCGCGGAATATTTGTGGAAGGCGTAATGGTGCCGATCGCCGGCACGATGCCCGGCGATGCCTTTCGAACCGGAAAGCCCATGGTCATCAATCGGCTTGATCCTGCGGAATTGCCGACGGAAATGTATAGGAAGGCAAAAGCCGAGGGGCTGAATTCATTTTGCGATGTGCCACTAATCAGCCGTCAGCGGGTCCTGGGAGTGCTGGCGGTTGGCCGTCACGAGGAAAACACGTTCGACCAGGAAGAAGTGGCTTTCCTTTCGCTGGTCGCCAATCAGGTCGCAATCGGAGTGGAGAATGCACTCGCCTACGGCGAGATCACCGAGCTCAAAGACAAGCTTGCGCAAGAGAAGTTGTATCTGGAGGATGAGATTCGTGGCGAGATGGACTTTGAGGGGATCGTGGGGCAGAGTTCGGCTCTGCGCCATGTATTGCAGCTGGTAGATACCGTAGCACCAAGCGATTCCACCGTGCTGTTACTGGGCGAGACAGGTACCGGTAAGGAGTTGATCGCG
>JASHRE010000038.1 GCA_030037515.1 Candidatus Sulfotelmatobacter sp. | reverse complement strand
ACAAACCTCCAGTCCTGATCTGTCCCCCCCGGCGCTGCATCGGTCATCGCATTGTGCCCGCTATGGTGCCTTCAGCCAGAATGAAGCGCCCAGCAGCATGCCAATTGCAACTCCAATGGGGAGCCATGCGCCCACGTGTCCGGCGACGACTCCAAAAACGGTGCCCAACGCCGCACCCAGCGCGAGACCCAATCCCGTCTGCTTCGATGTGCGATTCATAACCAACTCGCTTTCGATGGTGCCCCAGCCTACGCGGGTTCGTAGGCTGGGGATCTTCACAACTCAGTGGTCGCCATTGCCGTCACTTCCCGCCAACGGCGGCTTCGGCGCCTTGTCCCCGATCTGTCGCACTTTGCTCAGCAGATCCGCAAGCGGCATCCCCGATAAAGTCTCAAACAGAGCCGGAACCTGCGCCGCCATCTTTGTCAGGTCTCCGGTGATCTTGTTCAATCCGGCGGCATCGCCGTTGCCCGTCGAAACGACCGTGATCTTGTCCACGTTCGCCAGCGGACTGGCGAGCGCCTTGACCACCTCGGGCAAGCCGGTAATCAATTTGTCGACCACCGCGGCCTGGTTGTATTCCTGATACGCTTCGGCCTTAACGTTCATTGCCTTCGCTTCCGCCTCGCCCTTTTTGAAGATGATCTCGGCTTCGGCCTCACCTTGCTGACGAATGGCAGAGGCTTGTCCTTCGGCTTCGGCCATCAGACGCGCTTTCTCGGCGGCTGCCAGCGTTTCGATCCGCTGACGCTCAATCTCGGCCTGCTTCAGCACGGTTGCGATCAGCTCTTTCTCGCGGCGATTGATTTCCGCTTCCTGCACCTTCACCCGCTGTTCTTTCTCCACCTGTATGACCTTCACCTGCTCCGCCACAACCTGCTGCTGCATGATGTTGGTCTGAATGTCGTAAGCCTTGTCGGCCTGCGCCTGTTGTCGCTTCGTGACTTCAAGGAATTGCGCTTTCTTCACTTCCAGATCGCGCTGCGCTTCGGCCTGCTTGGCCATTGATGCGGTTTCCGCAGCCACGCGCTCCTGGTCCGCCTGGGCTTTCGCAATCGCAGCTTCTCTCTGTGCGAGGGCACGCTTGATTGCCGTATCCCGATCGGCTTCCGCAGCGGCCACGTCGGCGTCGCGCTTGATGCGCGCCACGTCAGGGCGGCCCATGTTCGTGATGTACTCGTTCTTGTCCCGCACTTCTTTGATCGTGAACGAGATGACTTCCAGTCCCATCTTGTTCATGTCGTCCGCGCAGGTGGAACGCATGCGGTCGGAAACCATCTCCGGCTGCTTCACAATCTCTTCCACCGTAAGTTGCCCGATGATGCCGCGCAGATGGCCTTCCATCACGAGACGAATCAGCCCTTGGCGCTCGTCGTCGCTCTTGGTGAGAAATTGCTCCGACGCGGTGAGGATCGATTCCGTATCCGACTTAACTTTGATCTGCGCGACCGCTTCAACGGTCACGGCCACACCCTGCTTGGTATACAGGTCCTGCTGCGGAGCCACATCGAAGGACATCAGTTCAAGTGACAGATCGCGGCAGATCTGCACCATCGGCAATACCAGCGTGCCGTGTCCTTTGACCACGCGCGTTCCCCCCAAGCCGTAGACGATCAGCGCCTGGTGCGGCCCGGCCTTGCGATAGAGTCTGGCCATTCCACTCATCAGGAACAGAAGGACCATCACTCCCAGTGCGACGAAAATCCAAATGTAGACCATGGTTGAAATCCCGCTCGGCATATTACCTCCCGGTTACGAATGCAGTTCGATCGCTCTCGGGCTTAAACGAGAGGGTGGGGATTTTGACTTCCCGTTGACCCACCCACCAGTTGCGAATGGGTCGATTGCGCTCTCATGTTGAAATCGACGATTGAGTTGTTCGCATTCCAGATCATGCCCAGCACGAAACCAGAAATAATCAGCAGCGGCCACGAAGGACTCGGCTTCAGCGCGCGAGGCCAACATCGCGACGCTGAAGATCGCCAGCATCGTCGCCGTGATCCACTGACCGAACATGACCGCGCCTTCTTTCGACGTAGATCCGTTGGGCTGCCGATTGGCGTCAAGGTGTACCGCCATGCGCGACGGCAACCGATCCCACACGCGCCAGTAGTTCACGGCATTGACGGGAGGCGCAATCCACATCAGCAGAAGCAACGATTTGTACCAGTCGCCAGTCATCGCAACTCCTAGCCGGGGGTGCCCCACTTCTGGCCGGTCTTGCCCGAAGCGCGGATATCGGCGCTGATCTCGTCTTCTCCCGCCATCTCGCTCCACAGCCGCACGTAGGCAATCCCCTTTTCGTACCGCGTGACCACAACTTCGGCGCCTTTCATCATCGCGCCGCCATCTTCGCTACGCGCGCCACACACACGGCGGGTTCCCATCTGCGAATACAACAGCTCACCAGTTCCACCTTCGCGGATCGGAACCGACAGCTTCCCCAGCACGCCCACCATCTCGTAATCCGCCGCGCACATGTTCTCGTCTTCGGAGATCAGGACGCGGCTGAGGAACAGAAAAATAATTCCTCCGCCAATCACGCCGCTGATCACTGACGCAATCAATCCCAGCCCAACCCACACGGTCGAAAATCGCGAGAGCAAATATCCCGTTCCACCAAACCACGCTAAAAACGCCGCCAGCGACGGAGGGTTGAACGGCGACACTCCGCTACCGCGTCCAACATTTCCCGCTCCCGCCGGCTGCGCCACCGCCGGAGCATGCGCCGCGACCGGACCGTGAGGCGCAGGCGTCGCCACGGGAACCTGCGTTGCGGGCACATGCGGAACCGCATGGCCATGAAAATGTGGCAGATGCAATCGGCCGAAGCGCGAGCCTCCAAACACAAACGAGAAGAAGCTGAAGCAGAAGCCGACCGCGAAACAGATCAAATAAAAATCTGACCAATCGAGTCTCGTTGCCGTCATCGGATTCGCCTCCCTTCCGCGCGGCGATGATTGCCACTCCCCGCCAGTTCGGGCCGCAGCGCTTCCAGCAATCGTTCCGCCAGCCCCGGCGTATCGAGAATCGCGCCCAGCAGCAGCAAGCAGCGCCGCGTATCTTTCTCACGCGCGCACTTGATCAGCACGCTGCTGATCTCCGGATCGCTGGCGAACCGCTCCGACCCTTGCAGCAGCCAAACATCGATCTGACCTTCCTTCGTGCGCAGATCGGAAGTCAATTCAGTGTGATACCCGTCCGGGTCATCCACCAAGAATCCGGGATGCACCTTGAAAAACTTGGCCAGGAGCGCACGCGAGGACTGGGTCATGTGCGGCCGCGATCCGTTTTCAATCTGCGAGAGATACGACTGGCTGATGCTCTTTTTGGGGGCGCCCTTTGCGGCACCGCACTGTTCCTTTCGGATCTGGTGGACGATTTCCAGTTGTGTCATCGGACGGCCTAGCCCACGCAGCGCGCCCTCGACCTCGCGCAAGTAACGGATTTTTTCGCCCAGCTTCAAGCCCGCTCCGTTAATATCTCAAATCGCTCTACTTATATTGCAATTTGCAAATCGTGTCAAGAAAGGGATCTGGCGCATTTACATGGCCTTACAAATCGAACCCCCCTGGTGTGTTTCGAACGCCTTGTGTGGCTTTTGAAGCAGCCCGGCTTCAACCGCCCGCGGGGGTGTTTTGATCCGGGAGCGGACCAGGGCCCCCGCCCACATCAACGCGATGCGATGGTGGTTTGCTGACGGATCAGCAGCGCGACGCGCGGAAACGCAAACACTCCCGCGGCATCATCGATGACGTTCACCTGGCAGGTATAAAACCCGGGCTTCAGCGGGGTCAAGGGCAGATCAAGCTGGAAGACGCCCGCTTTGCGATCGCGCGCGTTCAGCTCCGTAAGTTCCACCTGCGAGCTCTCGAACACCTTCGCCGTGCCCCGGAAGAACGAGACATTGCTGATCAAGTGGATGCCGGACTTCCCTTCCGCTCCCTGCGCGCTCGCTCGTCCGGGATCATAGACTTCGTAGTACAGGCGCAAATGCTGATTGGCCGAGAAGACGTGCGTCACGTTGGGAATGATCTCCGACCCATCGCGCACCAGAGGATTCGTCGCCGAACTCTTCTTGGCTGGCTGCACCTGACTCGCCAGCACAATCGAACTCATTTTCATCGGCTGCGATTTGAGGTCGGGCACGGTCAGATCGGTTTCGAACGATCCCATCCGTCCCGTCTGATTCTCGCGGACCACAAATTTCAGATGGAACGTGCCCGGCGGAAGGCTGAGCTCGGTGTTGTACTGGACGTTTTTCTTGCGAACTTCCGAGGATGTGTCGACCGCGAGCTTGACCGTGTCGCGAATGCGCGTCACCGGATGCTTCTCGCCGTCGAGCACCATGCCGATGACATCCAAGGTGGCCTTGTCGCGGTCGCTGCTGCGAACAAACGGAATTTCCGAACCGGGCACGGCGAGCGAAATCGGAATCAGGAATTTGTTTGGTTCAAGCCGGAAATAGGCTGTGCTGAGGTAAAGCGGAAGATCCGTGGTGGGTAATTCCGAAGCCAACTCCTGTTCAAGTTGAAGTTCTTTGTCCTCCTTCGTCGAGTGCTGATAGTCGGCGGGCGCGTAGTATCCGTGGCGATATTCGATCTTCACGCCCGGCACATTCACTTTCACAGAAATGCGCCGATATCGCCCGTCCCTTGCCGGATTCGTG
>JASHRE010000397.1 GCA_030037515.1 Candidatus Sulfotelmatobacter sp. | reverse complement strand
AAGAACATCGGTGCATGGAGGGCCGTCCTTGTCTTTTTCGCCTTTTGCGGAGACAGGGCGGGGATTTTGACCTCCCCTGTACGGAGCGGACGTCCTCGTCTGCCCGTTTTTGCGTCAAACGCATAGCGGCGCGGGAACACAACCCAAGGTCCGAGCCCCTGGGGTTGTTCGAAAAAAGGGAGCGGGCGACGCAGGGTCGACAAAGCCAAGGCGGTCAAGTAAAACATTCTAGATCCCTCTTAACCCGTTCTCAGTAAAGCCATTAGCACTCAAGATCGACCACGGAACCTGCCGTCCGCCTGATTAAGATGGTTCTGGTCGTGTTTACGCCACTCGCGCTTCCGATTCCCGGTCGTCGCGTCAAACGGAATTCCATTTCGGAACTCATGGCACCCCACCCTTGGCGGTTTTCAAAGGATGGAACAACCGACCCCCTGCTGCTCAAGGTCTTGCCCACAATTCATTGTGCCCCATAGATTATTTGGCAATCTCTAATGCATTGATTCCGATGGATCGAGGCCAGGGTATCGTAACCTCCCCCAAATCAGTGAAAATCCTTGTTTGCCCGACCCATGTCGCGCTTTTTGCAACCGTGGGATTCCGTCACCTCACCTCACGCGGCTGATTTTCCTCGCGTGCTAGACTGAGCTCGAATCCCTACGATCGAGGCCACAGCGATGAAATTTGGAGTCATCATCTTTCCCGGTTCAAACTGTGATCACGACGCATTCTGGACCATCCAACACGTCTCCAAACAGCCGGCCACTTTCTTATGGCACGAATCGCATGATCTGGAGAATTGTGACGCCGTCATCGTTCCCGGAGGCTTTGCTTACGGCGATTATCTCCGCACCGGTGCGATCGCCAGGTTTTCGCCGGTCATGGAATCGGTGCGCAAGTTCGCGGCGCGCGGCGGAGTCGTGCTTGGCATCTGCAACGGCTTCCAGATTCTCTGCGAATCCGGTCTGCTGCCGGGCGCGTTGATGCGCAATGTCGGCCTGAAATACGTTTGCAAGCCGGTACAAGTCCGCGTCGAGAACATCGACACGCCATTCACCAACGTGTGCTCGCAGGGCGAAGTGCTGACCATTCCAATCGGCCACATGGAAGGGAACTACTACTGCGATTCCGCGACTCTCGACGAACTGTGCCGCCAGAATCGTGTGCTCTTCCGCTACTGCTCGCCATCGGGAGAAATCACGCCCGCAGCCAATCCCAACGGATCGCTCGACAACATCGCCGGCATCTGCAACCCCGGAGGCAATGTTGTCGGCATGATGCCTCATCCAGAGCGTTGCGCCGAGCCCGAGTTGGGCTGCACCGACGGATTGAAGATCTTCCGCTCGATGGTCGGAGCCCTCGCCGCCCGCTAATCCGGTCTCGGCAATGCCTTTTTGAATGTCATCCCGAGCAAGCGCTTTTTGCCTAGCGCAATAACGCGCGTTCGGCTCGCCTCCTTAGCGGATTGCACCACTATCCCGATCAAGACCATGCCACTGGTGTCCGTTGCGTGCTAAACTTACGCCCGCCGTGCCCCAGATGCCATCCACTCCGACGCCGCCGTTCTGCTCCGATTGCGCGACAAAGACTCAGCCAGCCACAGGCGGTCCGCCCTCGCAATCCGCATCGCGCATGTGGCGTTCGAGCGACGGCAAGATGCGCTTTGACACGGCCATTGCCAGCATCATTTCCGATCCCGGCTCAGAGCGCACCATCCTGCTCGATCACCTGAAGAAAGAGGCGAGCATCTTTCCCATGCCTCTGCCGACTCCTGGAGCGCAGGTTCCGGGCATGCCACAAATTCCTGCAGCAAATCTGCCGAAACCGCCGGTCATGCAAGTCGAAGATCTCGGTAAATCGATGATCGAGGGCCACGAAGTCGAGGGCAAGCGTTACACACTGCCCGCGATTGCCCGGCCCGCGAACGCGCAGATGCCGAGCACACCGAGTGCTCCGAGCGCCCCCGGCGCGCCATCGGCCCCGAGCCTTCCCAGTGTTCCCAAACCTCCGTCCATGCCAACTCTGCCACCGAAGCCAAATGTCACCGAAGTCTGGACCAGCGTGAAGCTGAGAGCTCCCGTGCTCACGAAACTCATCACGGCTGCGGGCGAGCAGACCACGTACTGCAAGCCGACCTCGGCCGACGAGCCCCATCCATCGGTGTTTCAGATTCCTCCCGAGTACAGGATCAAGTCGAAACCGTAGGCGTTAGCTCTGGCCCTCATGCTATACTTTGGTTTCGCCTACACCGTTTACCCGAGGCTATCCTGTGATCTCCTCTAAAGGCGAATCCTGTTCCATCCAAGATCTTTAAAGATACACTTATAGACACGAGGTCGAACTATGTCCGGCCATTCAAAGTGGGCCACAATTAAGCACAAGAAGGGCGCGCTCGACGCCAAGCGCGGCAAGATCTTCACGCGCCTCATCAAGGAAATCTCGATCGCCGCGAAAAATGGTGGTGATCCGGATTCGAATCCGCGCCTGCGCACCGCGATCGCGGCAGCCAAGGCAGAGAACATGCCTGCCGATAACATCAAGCGCGCCATCCAGCGCGGAACGGGCGAACTACCCGGTGCAACCTATGAAGAATTCACCCTCGAAGGCTACGGCCCGGGCGGTGTTGCGATCCTGCTCGATATCAACACCGACAACCGCAATCGAACGGTCAGCGAGATCCGTCACGTCTTCACCAAGAATGGTGGCAATATGGCCGAAGCCGGGGCCGTTTCCTGGATGTTCCACAAGAAGGGCGACATTATCGTCCCCAAGAGCGCCACAAAAGAGGACGACCTGATGAACATTGTTCTCGAATCTG
>JASHRE010000396.1 GCA_030037515.1 Candidatus Sulfotelmatobacter sp. | reverse complement strand
GGCCAGCACTTGGTGCGCGGCCCAGGCTAAATACGCCGAGTCAACCCCTCCAGAATAGGCCACGAGCAGACTTCGGAATCGACGCAATTCCGCCCGCAGCTCGGCTTGCTTGGCTGCCAGTTCTGCTTGCAGCGACGGCATAGGCTCTTATGTTAACAGCCCCCAGCCAGGGGCCGCATAGGGTCAGTAGAGCCGCTCCTGCGGCCTGAGATTGCCAAACGATCCGATATTGGCCAGCGTGAAATTGAAGCGAAACAGATTCTCGTTGCGTACGCTTCCGATCGCGTAGCGCCGATATTCCAGGGTCAATCCGCAGCAGTCCCAGTTGTAGGTGCTTTGCAGGCTGGCAAATTGCAGTTGGTTGATCTCGGCATCAAGGCCGAAGTTGGCGGCACCGCTGAATCCGTGCCGAGTCAGGCTGCCATAACCGATTCCCACGCGAAATTGCTGGAATTTGCAGGTCGGTTGCGCTGCTGCGTTGCTACTTCCGCAGGTGCCTTCGGTCGGAATGTTGGTTGTGTTTTTGGTTTGGGGAATCTGCAGAAACGCGTCACCGCCGCCGAACGTAAAAGCGCCGAAATTGTAATTCACCAGCAAGGTGCTCGAATTGATGCGCCCCAGCTGGAAATCGTAATCCATGTCCCACTCGGTGTCGGTGTGGCTGCTCGTGGCCACGCGTAGACGCGAAACGATGGGAGAGAGATGCCGTGCCTGGGTCAGAAATGCGATGCCCGTGAGCTCCTCGGTGGTGGTGAAAACATTGCGTTGGCCGGGAACCAGCGCTCCGCCGAATGTCGGATCAAGAAAATATTTCTGGAAGACGCTCCAGGTGACCGTTTCTTTGACGGCCGGACCATGCAGGCAGGTGTCTTTTTCGAGGTTGGTGAGGTGTTGCCACGGCACGGTCTGTGGCGGTGCCGCACCGCCCACGGTGAGGGCCGTCATCGGGCTTTCGCAGGGCGCTATCGAAGAGTTTTGTTTGGCGTAAAGCCGGGTTGTAAAACCGTATTCCACTTCGTTGGTGTCACTGAGAATGTCGCGCTCGTCGAATTTCAGGATCTGATTAAAATTGTTCACACCAGTCACATAGCGATAGGTGACTTCCGGCTCGATGACGTGCTTCCATTTGCGGCCCAGAAATTCTCGATCGAAAACCTTTTCGAGCACCGGAGGACGCAGCTCGACGGAAGCGTCGAGAGCCTGGCGAGTGATTGGCTTACTGACCGCAATCCCGGCCGCGAAGCGTTCGCTGTAATAGGTTTCATGCGCCGCCAGCGCGGGGCGTAAGGACCAGCCCCGAAAAAGCAGCGGCAGCGAAATTTCCGGATCGAAATCGAGCCTCTCCATCAACGTACTGGTGCTGAAGCCGGGCTCGCTGCGCGAAAGTCCGGCGAAAGAAGAGTCGAACGACCATTCGAACGGTGTGCGTGCGATTCGATGGTCAACACTGGAGGCATCGAAGCTCGGTGTGTGCCAGATCTCAACGTCATTGAAAACCGGAGGATTGGTCAACGTACCGTTGGCCTGGGCAAGTTGAAAGAAGTTCTGGTAGCGCTCGACCATTGCGCCCAGCGCAAGGCCAGTGACGTCTTTCTCCAGAAACATCTGCGACTTCACTTCCGAGTTGATGGCCTGCGTGAAGCTATCATTGAAAGCCAGCCGAAAAATGAACGCGCTGAGATAATCGACGTTGGAGATCGCGCGGACGCCATCGAAATTTCCTTGCCCTAGCAGGCGGACTTCTTCGCCTCCTTCTTTAAGCAATTGCGGGCCCGAGGGAGTGCCCACTTCGATGCCGCGATCGATGACGCCAAAATAGTTCAATTCGACGTAGGACGTGTCCGATGGACGCGCGCGGAAATCGCCTCGCTGCAGCCATCCGCGTTTTGAGAAATACTCGCCACCGACGGTGGCGTCCATGCCGCGATTGATGTCCCAATAGAATGCGTCGGCCAGCTCGGTTCCGTTTGAAGACGAGCGCCCGGGGGACGGAATTAAGAAGCCGGTCTGTCGGGCTTCGTGATTTACGGGATGCGTCGCGTAGGGGAAGTAGAAAACCGGCAGTCCAAGCAGGAAAAACGTGCTGTTATAAATGCTGGCATTGCCGCCCACGTCGACCACGACTTTGTGGGCCTCGAACTTCCAGTCCGGATGCGGCAACTCGCAGGTTGTAATCCATCCGTCGTAAACCAGATAGTGATCTGGGCTGGTCTTGTCCACCAACTTGCCGTTAAAGGCGAAGGGAGAGCTCGAAGTCAGAACGGCGCGATTGCCTTCGAAACGAAATCCGGTGGTGCCGGTGGCATCGTAAAAACGGCCCGTTTCGGCCAAGAAATTGTAGGCGCCATGACTCGCCCGGATGTGGTCGTCATTGGGGCCTCCATCCAGTCGGAAGTGTCCGGCAGCCGTGGCTTCTCTGGTGTCAGAGTTATAGGTCGCTTCGTCGGCCCGCAAGACATAGTTCAGATAATAGATTTCTACGTTGCCGTGCAGTTTATAGGTGGGACCGATTTTTTCCTGCGCCTGAGTGGCGCAAATCGTGGCCTCACCCGCCTGGGCCGCCTCTGCTGCGGCGGCGCACAAAGTTTTCGGAGACGGGGATGAAATGTTTTTCGCGGAAGCCTGTCGCGAACTTGAACCGTGTTGATCGATATTTTCGGCAAGCAACTGCCTGGTTACTACGGCCGCGACGGGAAGCTGATGACAAAGGAGCAGTGCCGTGATAAGGAATCTAGTGCAGCGCATCATTCAGAAAAAGTTCTTGCCTGTAAACGTCATTGGGAAAAAGATCCTCGGGAACCTGGCAATCGACGAAAACGCAGTCATAGCGCCCAATTAGGGTTCATTGTCGGGGCATGCTGAACTTAGCATGGCATGACCGGCCCGGCAAAGTATCGAACTAAAATACTAAGCCAAGCCCTTAGGATTCGCCGTGATCGGCTCCCGGTTGTACGTCGCACTTTGACAAAGATTTCGGATTTGACATGAATTGTCCGCGATGTGGCGAAGCTTCAGAGGAAGGATGCCGGTGTGACTCGCAGGTTTCTTCTTTAGGGCCGCCCAATGAGGCTGGACTGGGGGATTTAGGGCCGCCCAATGAGGCTGGACTGGGGGACGATCCTCCCGGCGCCGGCGCACCCGGTCAGGAATCAACCGAGGACAACCGAGCCTGGAGGGACGAGCTCTCAGACCGGCTCAACCGTTATCGCGCTCGCCGCCACATGCGGCCACCCCGATATCCCTCGCTGAATTTGCCCTTCGAGCCTGCCTGGCTGCCTTGCGCCGAATCCTCGCCTCCTCGGCACCCGATGGCAGAGTCGTCTCTCGCGCTCGATCCCGCCGGTCGGATTGATGCGGAGGAAGAGAAAGGACGCGTTGAAGCAGATTTACCCATGGACGCTCCCCGGCAATTACCGTCCCAGACAAGGGGCGCCAGCGCGAGGATCATAGAATTTCCCCGTTTTGCCTGGGCGCCTCCGCC
>JASHRE010000395.1 GCA_030037515.1 Candidatus Sulfotelmatobacter sp. | reverse complement strand
TTCATCCAGCACTTCGACGTATCTCGGAACCATGTATCGTGGCATGTTCTCGGCGCAGAAGTTCAGAAGTGCGTTTGGGTCCCAGGATTCTCCATCGCGCAGCACGATGAACACCTTGACCGCTTGCCCCAGCATGTCATCCGGGATACCAATCGCGGCCGCGTGCCGTGCTTGGCCGCTTTGGAAAACGACTTCTTCCACCTCCGTTGGACTGATGCGATAGCCCGACGACTTGATCATGGCGTCGCGGCGTCCCACATAGTAAAGAAACCCCTCTTCGTCCATCTTCACAAGATCTCCCGAGTAGCAGACGAGTTCGTGGTTTCCAATTTCCGGAGGCAGCAGAGGATTCGGCCTCAACACGCGATCTGTGGCTTCGCGATTTCCCCAGTAGCCAAGCGACACCGTCGGACCTCGATGGACCAGTTCTCCAATTTCGCCAGGCTTACACAACCGTCCCTCGTCGTTAATAACAAGAATCTCCGTATTCGGAATCGCTTTCCCCATCGAAGTCGGTCGACGATCAAGCTCTTCCGGCGGCAAATAGGTCGATCGAAACGCTTCGGTCAAACCATACATCAGAAAAATTTTGGTCTCCGGTAGCCCAGCGCGTAAGGTTTGCAACACCGTCTGCGGCATTGCTCCGCCTGTATTGGTGATGTAGCGGAGAGTGGGCGGCGGGTTCTTGCGTAATGTGGAACTCGGCTGGGCCAGCAAGCTCCAGAACGTGGGGACGCCGGCCAACCCGGTGATCTTTTCCTTGGCCAGCGTGTCCACGATCTGTTTCGCGAATGTAAAGTTTATGAGAACCAGCGTGCCGCCTTGCTGAAAAGCGGTGGTCAATTGGTTGAGTCCTGCGTCGAAGCTGAAAGGGAGAACAGCGAGAATGCGATCCGAGGGGGTAATGCGTAGATACGTCGATACGATCGACGCGCCCGCTATAAGATTCGCGTGGCTCAACATCACACCTCTGGGCTTTCCAGTCGAGCCGGATGTGTAGAGAATTGCGGCAAGGTCGGTTTCGATTCCCCAATCGGCGAGCGACGCGTTCGGCCGCCCGTTGGTCATTATCGAAAAGTCGTAGACTGGGAGCGGGACCGGTACGCTTACCCCGTTTGCGACGACAACCAAAAAACGCAGGGAAGGAATATCCGGCAAGACCGGCAAAAGCGTTTCGAGTTTCGCCGCCGTGGTGATGAGAGCGGAGAGGCCGCAATCTCGTGCAATGTGGGATACCTGCTCAGGGAAAAGCTGCGCGTTGGCTGGGACGAATACGCCTCCGGCGCGCGACACGCCAAAAATCGACATCACCTGTGCGATGCTTGCCTCGAGGTGGATGCCGACCCGTTCCCCACGCCGAAGTCCCGCCTCGCGAAGGCCCGACGCCAGACTCGCTATGCGAGCGCTCACTTCGGCGTACGTGAAGCGCTCTTCGCCGTGAACCAGCGCTTCCTTTGAAGGACTTCGGGCAGCGCTCGTTCGCAACATATGATGAACGAGAAAATCCATCGAAAAGGGCCGAACAAGGACGACACAGTACTTTATGGGAAAGATGTAAACAAGATGTGAATTGTCCCACCGGGGCACCACCTCAGTCGGGAACGGCCTTAGCCAGCTGGCGACTGATCAACCGTGCGGTGTGCATGAAAATCAGCCCAGAAACTGCGCGATTCCAAGGCCCAGAAGGTTGGTGGGTTCGCCACGATGGAGCGCGGCCACAGCGCGCGAGAGACGGTTAAGAATTTGACTATGGGTTGCCAATTACCACCGATCTCCTCACTCAGCGGTCCCGAACTTTCCCTGGGGAGCGAGTTCTGGCGCGCTCGACTGCATCCTGAAGCACGCGGCGCAGCCCGAGGTTGCGAGCTGCCCGGGCAAAGAAGTTGCGACCGTTGGCGAGATAGGATGCGGCTTCCTATCTGCGCTGCTGACCTGTTGGTGGAAATTCGACCGGTAGGAAGTGGCGCCGACTGACCAACTTGAACTGGGTGCAAGCACGCGACGTCCCCTTTCTGAGGTATGGGAGGTTTCGGCACCGTCCCCCAAACCAACATCGTGCAGGAGATCCTCGATCATCGGTGCGAGATTTTATAGTAACAAACTTTTCGCGTGGGTTAATTTCTGAGGCTGCCGTTCCCCTGAATCAAGTCGACGACTATCGATTCCTTGCGTGAACTGCTCGTCGGCACATGTCACGGCCGGGGTGGGTCAACACACAGTCGCGGCAACTCTAGAGCATCATTTCGACTTGGCCAAACGACCATTTCGCACCTGAGCTGATTTGCGCACTCAGGCCGTTGCCGGGCTTCGTGTACGCGACTACCCGGGCGCTTCTCTCGCGCCGACGGAGTCCAGAGGTTTCGAAAACAGTTTTCAGTTCACTCGGTTCCGAGCAAAGGCCGAAAAGGCCTGATGCTCCCGCCGACCGGCAGAAATCCAACGCTGCGTCCAGCAGTTCCAGCCGGGCTCCTTCAGAGCCGACGCCGAATAAGTCGACCAAGCTGGCGGCGCCATCAGGCTGGATCAAGAACGCCGTGAAGCCCAGCAGTTCTCCGCCGCGCCGCGCGACGAGTATCTGGTATTTCGCTGCCGTATCAAGGGAGGCGGTGCCGGATATGGGGTCTTGCACATATCGCCAGTTAAGCACCTCTGCGGCGCGGCTTGAGCGGACCGACCCCGGTGGGCAGACAATTTCATCGAGATGACTGAACTCTTCGCCGAACCGGCCAGCGTGTTTTTGGACTTCAACATTTCGTGCGCCTCCGGTCCTTGTGCGAAGGCGCAGCAACAAGTTGGCAGCGGCGACAACTGGTTTGGTCCAGGCTCCGTTGCCTAGCCGCTTCGCGAAATACTCATCGCTTCGAAAGCGGGTCGCGAAGCGGTATACCTCACAGTTCGCCGCCATGCCGAGTCGGACAAAGGTGGACATGCCCTCGTCGTGCGGCGGACAGTCGTAGCATAGCGCGATTTCGCCACGGTCAACGGGCTCGAACGTGCTTCGTTGCAGCTTTAGCGCAGGCCCCAGGCTTCGATACTTGACGTCGACCACGAATTCGCCGACCTGTCCTGCGCGCACGATTCTGCCATCGACGCGCATGGTTCGCGGGAAAACCGTCGCCATTGCAACCGTCGCGAAGCTGTTCTTATCGTAAAGAAACCAAGACCATGACTCGCCCGCAGGATTTCTTATGTGTCGCCAATCGAATCGCGCTTCCTGACCGGGTCCGAAGTTTCGGTTCAGAATATCGATCATCTCAGCTCGATCGTCACTCAGCGACAGGGGTCTTATTCCCAGGCTCACTTTGAACAAACCTCGGCCGGGCGCTCATTTTGCAGCGCGGATGGCATGCTGATGCAGTACTGAATCGAATTCTACGGCATAAATAGCGCATGTCGGCAAAGCTGGGCTCAACATTGTTGTAATCCGATCCGTCTGAAGAAGCTCTTGATGAAAGCATCCACGTCGCTGGCAACGAGATATTTGAGAATGTGGGCCACGTCGAAAATCGCGGGCATTGGGTCGGACGCCAAGACAAGTGGGTCGTGAGCGTCGGTGTCAAAGAAAGACGAGGGATTGGGAAACGCTTGGTGAACTTCTTCGCGGGCAGGCCTGGAATGCCTGGCCGCAATGAGTAGGCCGTTGAGCCTCGCCAAGTGTCCAGCCGTCCACCGCCACCGAGTTCCAACCGCATATTGCTCGGGTACAACCGGGTGTTGACCGTGTACCACTTGCCAGTGATAAAACGGAAAATCCATGCCGGCCATGATGGGCAACCCGATCGTTCCCCAGTACCGACCGTTGACTTCAAGAAGCACGGCACGCCCGTCTCTGGGATCGACTTTGAACTCAACCATTGCGGGACCCTCCCAACCCATTGCCCGGAGCAAGTTTCGCGCCATGTCTACGAGTTCTACGCTTGGTCGCTCCGCAATCGCGGTTACCGATACCCCTCCGGTGTGGGGAAACTCTTTCAGCCGGCGGTGCTGGAACATGGCGCGACACTCTCCATCGTGGATCAACAACTCGATCCCGACACCGGTCCCTCGGCAGAACTCCTGCAAGAGCATGGGCGGCGAGAAGTCTCGAGGCTTGGGAAACTTGAGCGTAACTTGATCCCTCGTCGCAAGCGTAAGACTCTTGATCTCTTCAACGTTCATCTCCTTCCTGGAGGGCTTGAGGATCCAAGGAAATGGCAGGTTCGGGACCGATTCGAGCAATTCTGCGGAGTTGGAAATCAACTTCGTTCTCGGAATTTGTATTCCACATTTTTGCGCAACTTCCAGCGTCGACGCTTTGTCAAGAACAAGAT
>JASHRE010000394.1 GCA_030037515.1 Candidatus Sulfotelmatobacter sp. | reverse complement strand
TAACCGCGAGGACTACGAGCAGCTGGATCGGATGGGAATCTCGGTGAAAGGAGCCATTGTCATTGCGCGGTATGGGGGCGGGTGGCGTGGCGTGAAACCGAAGGTTGCGGCCGAGCATGGGGCGGTCGGCTGCATCATTTATTCCGATCCCAGAAACGACGGTTATTACGAGGGCGACGATTATCCCGGCGGGGGATGGCGGCCACGGTTCGGCGTCCAGCGCGGCAGCGTGATGGACACCGATTATCCCGGCGATCCGCTGACGCCGGGCGTGGGCGCCACGGCGGACGCGAAGCGGCTCGCGATCAAGGATGCCAGAACGATCACCAAGATTCCGGTGCTGCCGATTTCTTATGGGGATGCGCAACCGCTTCTGTCGGCCCTTAAGGGCGAAGTCGCGCCGGAAGCCTGGCGCGGGGGCCTGCCGCTTACCTACCACGTGGGTCCGGGGCCGGCCAAGGTTCATTTGAAGGTCGAGTCCAACTGGGACTTGAAACCCCTTTATGACGTGATTGCGGTGTTGCACGGATCCGATGACCAACAATGGGTGTTGCGAGGCAATCATCATGATGCCTGGGTGAATGGCGCCGAAGATCCGACTTCGGGCCAGGCCGCGCTGCTCGAAGAGGCCCGCATGCTGGGTGAATTGCACCATGAAGGATGGACTCCGAAACGCACGATCGTGTATTGCGCCTGGGACGGAGAAGAGCCCGGACTGCTGGGATCGGTCGAATGGGTGGAAACTCACGTCGAGGAATTGAAGCAGCGCGCTGTGGCCTACATAAACTCGGACAGCAACAGCCGCGGATTTCTGTTTGTCGGTGGCACCCAGGATCTCGAGCGGCTCATCAGCGGAGTGGCGCGGGACGTTAAGGATCCGGAGACGAAAATGTCGGTGTTCGAGCGGTCCCATCTCAACAGCGTCGCTCACGCCAAGAACGCAGAGGAACGCAAGGATGTACGCCAACGCAAGGACTTGGCGGTGCAACCGCTGGGAGATGGATCGGATTTCACCGCCTTTCAGGATTTTGCCGGAATCTCGACCCTCAACCTGGGATTCGGCGGAGAGCAGGATGGAACCCAATATCACTCGGTCTACGACGATTTTTACTGGTACACGCATTTTGTAGATACGGATTTCGTGTACGGCCGTGCGCTGGCACAGACGATTGGAAGCGCGGTGATGCGGCTGGCGGACGCGGACCTGATTCCGCTCGACTACGCACCACAGGCGGAAGCCATCGAGAAGTACGAACAAGAATTGGAAAAGCTGCTGAAAGACAAGCAGGAGGAGTTCACCGAGCGCAATCTGGAGTTGCAGGAGGGCGTGTTTCGGGCAATCAACGATCCACGTCGGCCGACCGTGCCGCCGCCGGTTGAGGCGGTTCCTCCCTACATCAATTTTGCGCCGATGAAGAATGCGCTAGAAGCCCTGAAGAAAAGTTCCGACCGATATTCGAAGGCCTTGTCCAAGTGGCAAGCGGCAGGTGCTCGGAGCGAATCTACCCGGCAAATGGAATTGCTGAATGAGGATCTGCTGAAGGTCTCGCGGCTGTTCCTCAATGAAAAGGGATTACCCGAGCGGCCCTGGTTCAAAAACCAGATCTATGCCCCGGGAGCGTATACGGGTTACGGCGCCAAGCCGATTGCGGCGGTTCGCGAGTACATGGACGAGAAAAGGTGGAAGGAGGCCGAGGGACAGGTGCCGCAGGTTGCCCAGGTAATCGAGAACGTCGCAGCCGGGATCGACAAATGCGCAGATGATCTGGAGGCCTTGATCCCGCCGCCCCAGCAATAGGCGAGATTGCTTTGGGGAACAAGGGGGGCGATCTTTCCTGCGCACAGGGCAGATCTTCCGAGTAGAAGACCTGGACTGTAGGTCTTCCTTGGCCCTGTCCGCCGTTTCCAGCTTCGTGCGCGTGTAGGTCAACCTTGGCCCAGTTAGTTCTCTCCCCTCACGGACCCCACCGTGCAGATTTTCCGCAGTGGGTTCTTCAAGCGTGCCTCCCTGTGCTCGCCCAGGTGTGTGTGTGATCCGAGGTTGTGGGAGCGCATGCTGCCGTAGTATTGCGGCATGCCGTTCCCAGGTCAGCGGCTTTGCCCGTGTCCGGCGGCTCAGCCATTCCCTCCAGATACGCAGGACTCTCGCCTGGAACTGCCGAATTGCCCGGTAGTTCGACGATCGTCCATAGTATTGGTAATGGCCGCGGAGCTTGGCGTTCAGGGTTTTCTGCTGCTCGCTCACAGGGTCGTGTCGATGCTGTTTGTAACCCAACTCGAAATGCAACTGCTTCGATCATATCCACACGAGTTGCGCGGATCGCCCATCCCTTCCATCCGTTCAGGGGCCGGCAGCTGGTTTGTGTAGGCGAGCGGTACCCGCTATGGGACAACACTGCTGCTGCAAATCGACGATCGATGGGTTTGTGCCGTTCCGTCACAGTGGACGGACGTTGTCGCTCCCGATCCCGAGATCGTCATGGGTGAGCAGCGGGCACGGTTTCGGGTGCTCGACTTGTTGGAACTGGCTCGCCTGGTGGATCAGCTCAGCCGGCGGGATTCGCAGGAGCGTTGAATATGGACGTGTAAGGCAAATTGCGCCGCATGTGTAAGTATAAATATGCCGCACAAGATCGCTATACCACTCTTTTTGTGGCCATGGCACACAAATCCGCGCCCTAGTGACCCGCGGTTGTGAGTCCGAGATAATTTCCGTATCCAACGATGACCGTAGACGCAACCAGCAGAAACAGCGCCAGGCTTAGCAACGACGCTGCGCGGACGCCTGCGCCTTTCCACTCCTTGAATCCAATTCCCCAGAGGCTGCTGAAAATTATGATGCTGGCCATGTGGAGTGTCCAACTTGAGAAGGCGTAGCGGCCCATCTGGCTTTCTCCCATGGTGTAGAAGAAGAATTGGAAGTACCAGGTCGTGCCCGCCAAAGCGCAGAGCAGATAGTTGCGTAGCATCGGCGCCCGGAGCGCGGATTGAGGTGGCGGGTCTTCGAGCAACGCAGCAGTTCGATCCGATTCCAGCGACGAGCCCATGTGTTCGACGATCTGGCGGGCGGGCGCATCCACGGCAGTTTCGATCCGAGGCTCATCTCTCACGTCATTGGTTCGAATGCGCGCTTCAAAAAATTGGTACCCGGTCCTATTGCGGACAAGCAAGATCAGGCACCAGATGAAGTTGGTCAGAAAACCGCCTATCAATACGACCACCAATACCGGCAAGCCCTGCCAGAGTTTGCTGGTGCCGTGCCGCACGGTCAGCGCTTTGATGGGGTCGCCGGCCGCGAGGCCGTACGCGAAGCAAGCGCTCATCACTCCGGAAACAACCGCGACACCGATACCTTTGCGAAGATCAAATTCTTCAATCGCAGCCCTTTGTTGCTCGGGCGACATGGCTCGTTCCTTCGAACGACCCGCTAAACCGGCTGCGGTGATGCCGGCGAGACAAACGAAAATTCCAAACAGAATGAGGCGGCCTGATGTCGTGCCCACAACCTGGGTCATGAACTCGCCACGAAAAATCGGTGGCATCAGTGTGCCGAACGCGGCGCAGAGTCCAAGCACAACTGCCATCCCCAGCGACAGCCCCAGGTACCGCATGGTCAAACCGAACGTCAATCCGCCGACCCCCCATAAGACGCCAAACAAGAACGTCCAGAAGAGCACGGAGGAGGGCGACTGTCCGAGAACTGACAACAAATCTTTCGTAAGAAGCGATGCCAGAATCCAGGGGGCGATGATCCAACTGAAGAATCCTCCGGCCAACCAGAAAGTCTCCCAAGCCCAATATTTCACGCCTTTGTAAGGCACATAGAAGCTGCCGGACGCGAGTCCTCCCAACCAATGAAAAAAAACGCCAAGTGCGGGGTTGGGAATCATTTTCCGCCTCGATGCTTTAGCGAAGACAGGCTTCGGATAAACCGCCATCCACCGGAATCACGTGTCCAGTCGTCTTGCCACTCTGCTCGCTGGCCAGCCAAACGATCGCGTTTGCGCAATCCTGTGGCAGAATCGGCCGCTTGGTCAGCGTGCGCTGGGCATAAAAGTCCGATAGTTTGGCGCGAAGTTCGTCGCTTGACTCGGTTTCGGAGAACCGGATCTTGTACTTTTGCAACGACTGCATCACCCTGTCGCGGGGAAACATGGTAGAGCCGGTGACAACCGTCGCGGGAGCAATGCCATTGACGCGTACGTTGGGACCGAGCTTGATGGCAAGCTCACGAATGAGATGATTTACGGCTGCCTTGCTCGTGTCATAGGCTTCACTTCCCGTTTTCGGGACAACAGCGTTCGCAGAGCTCGTTAGCACCATGGTCGCGGACAGATTCTGGTCGTCGAACACCCATCGGGTCTGTCGCGCGAGCAGATAGTTGCCGGTCACATTTACCTGGAATGTCTTGTCCCATGGCAGGTCGGAGAGTTCGTCTTCGCCGCTAGACACGGGATAGATAGCCGCCGTGTTGATCACGATATCGATCCCACCGAACTTTGAAATCGTGAATTCAACAGCTTGCGACAGAGAAGCGGAGAAAGCGATATCGACCCCAATCGAGGCCACAGCCTCCGCGGAAGAAATCGCTGCAGCTTCATTCGCCACTCGGCTTGCACCCTGTTGATCA
>JASHRE010000393.1 GCA_030037515.1 Candidatus Sulfotelmatobacter sp. | reverse complement strand
TCTCAATCTCCAGGCGGGATCGATTATCCATACATCTTCGGCGGTGCCAGCAAGGACGTCGCCGGCAAGACGCCCACCATTAACTGGGGAGGGGTCAACAGCAACCTTGATTCATTCAACGCTGACACGGATGCGTATCCTTCGCACAGTGTCGGCCACATCTATCAATTCTCGGACACGCTGACCAAAACCGTTGGCCGGCATATTTTCAAATTCGGGGCTTGGATCGAGCACGACGGCGAAAACGATGACGATCAGTTAGTCATCGGAGGGCAAAACCTGAACGGAACGTTTAAGTTCGCGGCGACGAACGATCCTCACTCGACCGGACTCCCGATAGCGGATATGCTCGTCGGTGCTTTCGATAACTATGCCGAGTACGGTTTCCGCAATGAAACCCCGTGGTCAGCCTGGCAACAAGGTTACTTCGGGCAAGACGCGTGGAAAATTAGGCCGAATCTCACGATTGAAGGCGGCCTGCGCTACGACTACTTCCCGAATTACCACTCGAAGTGGAACAACTTCGCGATGTTCAATCCACTGTCGTATTCAACATTTCCGGGCACGCAACAGGTCATCGATCCAACCAATGGCCTGATCGAGGGCGGCAACTATTACAACGGCATCTCAATGCCAGGTACCGGAATTCCGTCCAGTGCGGAAGGCCATCTCGGCGTGTTTGGCGAGCCGTTCAACGCATCCACGGCGGGCACGATTAACCAGCAGCTGATTCAGCAAGGGATTATTCGCGGTTACTCACCAACCATCATTCCCAACCGGTATCGCGCATTACAGCCGCGATTGGGATTCTCGTGGGATCCATTCCGTACCGGCAAAACCACGATTCGCGGGAGCGCCGGCATCTTCTACAACCACGAGACCCTGAGCGATCAGACGCAGATGGGGAGAAACTTGCCGTTCCAGACAGGCGCTTCGATCAACAACGGCGATATCGACTGCCCCGGTTCTGCCCAAACTTCAGACACGCTGGGTTGCGGCGCAGGAGGATCTACCTTTACACCCGGGCCGGTCATTCCGACTGCGACAAACGAACAGGGTCCAATTCCAGTTACGGGACAGGACTACCGCGCTCCCTTGCCAACTGTCTACAGCTTCCACTTTGGCATGCAGCACATGTTCCCGCAGAACACCCTGGTGGAGGTTGGCTACGTGGGAACCGAAACCCGCCACTTCTCGGTTCTGGAAAACTTGAACGAACTGCCGGTCGGTACGTTTGGAGATTGCACTCTGGGCGGCGGCTCGGTGAGTCCGACTAATCCCACGCTATGTGCGCCGGGCTCTCCGTACATCTACAACAACGCAGCGACTGCGGGGACGGCCACGCAGGTCTCGAGCATCGTTCCTTACCTTGGTTTCTCCAACAGCAGCTTCACGTATCAGATCAACAATGGAAATTCCGCTTACAACGCGTTGCAGGCCAGCATGCGGCGCAGCATGACCAATCACCTCATGTTCGCGGCTGTGTACACGTACGCGAATGCGCATGACATCGGCTCGGAGTTGCAGTCCTCGATCATCTATCACTATGATCCCGCCTACAATCGAGGCAATCCGGATTGGCTACAGCACCACAACTTCACCGTGAGTTACGTCTACCAGCTGCCCTTCTTCGAACACGAGAACAGCTGGCGGCGTGCCGTCGCTGGCGGCTGGGAGACGAGCGGAACCTTCATTGTCCGTAGCGGCAGTACCGGCGGTCCGAGTGGGCAGTTTACAGTGACGGATGCAGGCGAAGATCTGGCCGGACTGGGAGTTGATAACGGTGAGCATGCGCAACTGGTTGCGGGCTGTAACCCGAATAGCGGGCCTCGAACCCGAAGCGAGTTCTTCAATAAGGCATGCTTCACGATGCCCGCTCCGGGAACGCTGGGGGATGCACCACGAAATATGATTTTTGGTCCGCACTTCTGGATCTGGGATGCGGGGCTGCACAAGAACGGGCAAATCATCGGTGAGAAACTCCAGTATCAATTCCGGGCGGAGGCATTCGACGTACTCAACCATCCGATCCCGAACCAGGTTGACAGCGGTATCACCGACGGAACTTTTGGAGCCATCACCGGCGTCTACAGTCCCAATGGCAACGGCGATCAGCGGAACATGCAGCTCGGACTTAGATTGATATTCTGACGGGGCCCCAAGTGAGCTGCCCGGTGCTTGCAAAGCATTGGCGAGTCCGGGCAGCGGTTCTTATGGAACGAAGATTGCCAGCTCAAGCTCTCCCCCTTGTTACGGCTAGAATGCTGGTGATACGGTGTGGCCAGACCGCCCCGTAAAATAGACTGACTGCCCAATTCTGTGCTGTACAAATCGAACCTGCCGATCGTTTTCCTCCTGCTCGCCTTCCAGCTTGCAGCTCAAGTTGTCGGGCCAAGTGCCTCTTCCGAAAGCCAGAATTCGGAACAACTGCTGCGAACCGCCGAATCCTATGAGAAGTTCCTGCATGAAGCGGGAGACGGCACATCGGAGTCGGCGATCGAAGTCCAGGAGCAACTTGGCGCCGTTTATTACCTCCTGCACCGCTACAACGACTCTCTTGCCGTGCTCAAGCCTGTGCTGCGTGCACAAGTGAACGCCAAAAGCTCAGGCAACTCACCTACTGATCCGACAAATCACTTCGACTCTTCGAAATGTCGTTCACTGCAAGCACAGTCGTGGCTGGTGAGCGGTCTCGATTACCTGGAACTGAACCAACTCGCGGATGCCACTCGCTCGCTCCGACATGCGATATCGATGCAGCCCAACAGCGCGAACGCGCGATTAGCTCTGGGTGACGCGCTCGCCCGCAGCGGACACATGCAGGACGCTGCGCGCGAATACGAAAATCAGACTAGACTGACTCCCTCTCTCGCCGACGCGTGGTACAAACTGGGACTCGCGCATGGAGAGATCTCCGTCGAGACGTCTCGGCAGCAGATAAATCCTGCACAGCGCAGCATCATCGAGCAGTTAAACGCGGAGGAACTGCTGGCGAAAGGTGACAGCCTAGGCGCGGCTCGAACGCTGTTCCGCCTTCAACGCGAATCGCCCAGCGAGCCAGAAGTTCATGCTCAGCTCGGCTCTGCTTTGCTGGCACTGGGATATCCCAAAGCTGCGCAAAGTCACTTTCAGCAGGAGCTGATCCAAAACCCCGAATCGCCGCTCGCGCACCTTGGACTTGTGCAGACGTCTGCGGTTGAAAACGACTGGCCGACGGTCACAAGCGAACTGGAGAAGTTGAGCGCCTCAAATCGGCATGAATTGCTCAGGCAGCTGGAGTTTCCGCCAGCCGGATTGGTCATTCAAGCTTGGTCCAAGGGGCAGATGAACACTACTCAGTCCTTTACGGACTCGCCGGCCGGAGCGATCTGGACAAGCTGGCTCAGCGATTCAAATGTTGTGGCCAGCATCTCTGCCGATGAAAAATCGTCGGCTACTCCAGCCTGTACCACGCAAGCGAGCGAAGCCGCACCTGGGATTTGGCTCACCGAGCAGTGCTACGCTGCCTTGTCACGACAGCTCAAATCGAAGGCAAAACTCACAGCCAGGGAACAGATCAAATTGACAGAGGCGGAGTTTCGCATGGGAGACTACGATGCTGCGCTCCGCTCAGCCAAGCTGTTGTACGCGGCCGAGCCGCACAACGCGTGGGCGCTTTACTGGCTCAGTAAATCTCACGATGCGCTTGCGGAAGAGTGCTTCTTGAAAGTCGCTGCGCTGAATCCCGACTCGGCGCGAGTGCACCAGATGCTGGCTGAACACTACAGTAAGCTCTCGGACTATCCCAAAGCCAAAAGCGAGTTTCAGCAGGCCATTCGGCTAAGTCCGCCGTCTCCTGATCTCCACTTGGGTTTGGGAACTGTCCTTTCGCGTTCCGGCGACTTGGCACAAGCCGAAAGGGAGTTGAAGACTACGCTTGAGCTAAGCCCCACCTCAGCGTTCGCACACTACGAACTCGGTCACTTATACGTCCAACAAAATCAATGGTCACAGGCGATCGAGCACCTGCGACAGGTTCCGGGCGACTCCACGGTTCTTCTAAGTGCGCGCCTCGATCTGGCCAAGGCCGAATCAGCTCTTGGGGAGAACTCCAAAGCAATAAATGATTTGGTTTCGGTCGAATCCCTGGACAAAGATGGCGAGGTCTATTACCGTTTGGCGAATCTTTACCGGACCGTGGGTGATACCAGTCGGGCCCATGACGCCCTGATCACCTTCAAAGAGCGTCGGGCTGCTTCGCTTCAGACCGATACGGATGAGCTTGGCGCTCTCGAAAGGGAGCAGGAACTCGTCCAGCCCGACAATCCGCAACGCCCCTGAGAGCATGGCACAACGGCTTTCCAATCTGCTGAACCGCCGAAACTTTCTCCGGCAGTGTGCATTCGGGCCTTGTTTCCTGATTCCAATTTTTCGCAACTGCGCTCTTGGGCAACCGGTACTTTCGCAAGGCCCATGGTTCATCGAGACTGCGGTGAAATCCGGCCTGGGCGCATTTCACAATGTTTGCGGCGGCGCCGTAAAGGATTATCTGGTCGAAACACTCGGCAGCGGAGTGGCTCTCTTCGATTACAACAACGACGGATTGGTCGATGTATTTCTTGTGAACGGATCTTCGTTTGAAGCGCTGAAAACTCCGAACCTGAATCCGAGCTGCAGCCGGCTCTTTCGCAATAATGGCGACGGGACGTTCACGGATGTAACGGAAGAGAGCGGGTTGATCAATCGCGGCTGGGGCGTGGGCGTGACAGTTGGCGACTTCGATAACGACGGCTACCGCGACGTATTCATCACCAACTTTGGCCGAAATGCGTTGTTTCATAACAACGGCAACGGAACATTTACGGAGGTCACACAAGAAGCAGGC
>JASHRE010000392.1 GCA_030037515.1 Candidatus Sulfotelmatobacter sp. | reverse complement strand
TATGTCATCGGCGATGGCATTCTGTTTCATCTGGAACAAACCCGGCTGGTTTTCGTGGGGCGTGTACCAGCCGCGAACTGGATTGAGTTTCACGCCCGAACCGGCGGCTATGGCGTGAAAGTGGAAAAGGACGACAGGTCCCCTTCTAATCCCAAGGGCAAAGCGGTGCTGCGCAGCTGTTACCGCTACCAGATTCAAGGCCCGAATGCGCCTCAGATTCTGGAAAAGCTGAATGGCGGGCCGCTTCCGGAAACCAAGTTTTTCCATATGGGTGCGATCACCGTTGCCGGACGCAAAGTACGCGCGCTGCGGCACGGCATGGCCGGCGCTCCCGGGCTGGAGCTTTGGGGGCCATACGAAGAGCGCGAGCAGATTCGCGGGGCGATTGTTGACGCGGGCAGGGATTTTGGACTTCGCGAGGTGGGAGCCAGAGCTTACGCGACTAACACGCTTGAATCGGGATGGATCCCCTCTCCGCTTCCTGCGGTCTACACCGGAGAAAGGATGAAGGCCTACAGGCAGTGGCTCCCGGCCACCAGCTATGAAGGAACGGGTTCGATCGGCGGCAGTTTCGAGTCCGACAACATCGAGGAGTATTACATGTCGCCGTACGCCCTGGGCTACGGGTCATTCGTCAAATTCGACCACGACTTTGTCGGGCGAGAAGCGCTCGAGAAAATGGCGGTTGAACCACAGCGGAGGAAGGTAACGTTTGTCTGGAACGCGGAGGATGTGATGAAGGTTTTTGCCTCGATGTTTGAGGCGGGCGAGATTTACAAGTATATTGACCTGCCGCTCTCGAATTACACATCCGCTTCGTACGACAAGGTGGTGCGGGGAGGAAAGACTGTCGGGATCTCCATGTTCGCGGGCTACAGCTATAACGAACGCTCGATGCTCTCCCTCGGTGTCGTCGATCCCGGCATTGAGACCGGAACCGAAGTCAGTCTGGTGTGGGGTGAAGCGGGAGGCGGCACGAACAAGACCACGGTCGAGCGGCACAAACAGACCGAGATTCGCGCCATCGTGAGCCCGGTGCCTTATTCCAAAGCCGCACGCGAGACCTACGCCAAGGGATGGCGTAGCACTCCGCTTTGACCAGAGTGTGTCAGCGCCCTCTCGGCATCGATCCAATCCATCGTTTTCTGGAAGCCGCCAAAAACGTAGAAGTGCAGGCCAGCGATGCCAAGCCGCTGGTCCTCGCCCTCCAGCATGGATAGGGCAAGTTCCCGGATAATCGGCTCGGGACCTCGCTCCGTGAGAATTCTGGCGAAGCCTGGATTTTCCTTCAAAACGCGCAGCGAATTGCCGACTCCGCAGCGCACGGCATATCGCATGAGGGTTAACAAACTGGCGGGTCCCGCCAACCCCACTCGTATCGGAACATCAATGCCGCGTGCCCGAACTCCACGTATCCATGCCATCACGGGTTCAGCCTCGAAGCAGAATTGGGTGATGATCGAAAGTTCGAGCCCCTGGTTGCGCGCGAAGCTGACTTTTGCCTCGAGCGCCTGGTTCAGGACTTTTTCAGGGATGTGAGGGTTGCCTTCCGGAAACCCTCCCACAGCGATGCGAGTTATGCCGGCTCTCTGAAACGCGCCGCTCTCGATGACTGCCAGGCTGCTGTCGAAGGAGCCGGCGGGTGCGGCCCGGTCGCCCCCCACGATCAGAATGCGATCCACGCCTGCATCTTTCAACTGTTCCGCCAGCCGCTCCAGCTGCTCCGCGCCCTCCAAATGACGCGCGCACACGTGCGGCACGGGGACGTGACCTGCCCGCTTCAAACTTACGGCCGGCGCGATCATATCCATCGGATTGCAGCCGGGAATCCAGGCCAGAGAGACTTCCGTGCCGGGATCCAGACGTTCGGCGGCTGCCTGCAAGGTCTTGGCGTCGCCCGGATTCAGCTCGATCGAGTGACCGCGCAGAAGTTCCCTGACGCCGGACGAAGCGTTTCGATAACCCATAGCGGCCATGGCCATATTCAGTATACTGAATATCGCTCCACCCGCTGGTCGCGATCGCAGAATTGTCAAGCCGCGGTCTGTACCACAGATCTGCGCTTTTCATCGACGGAAACTGCAAAGAAACATTTTTGACGCCTCGTGTTTGACAACTTGTTCGCGATGCGAGCTATAGTGAGTGTGCTTAACCGGCCGGCGGGGGAACTGTGGCGGATGCCACGGAGGTGCGCGGGCAAGGAGCCGAGTCAACGAAAACTCGCGTTCGCCAAGGTGAATCGTGGAAAACGAGCCGATAATGGATGTCGCTCATCTCGGCCACTTGGAACTTCTCACTCCCAAGCCGGACGAGAGCCTGCGGTTTTTCGTTCAGGTCATGGGCATGACCGAGAGCGGCCGGCAGGGCGACTCCGTGTACCTGCACGCCTACGACGATTATGAGCGGCATTCGATGAAGCTGACGGCAGCCAAACTTCCGGGCTTGGGACACGTAGCCTATCGCACACGAAGTCGGCAGGCTCTCGAGCGTCGGGTGGCGGCCCTGAAAGGATCGGGGTTCGATATCGGCTGGACGGAGGGCGACCTGACGCATGGCCCGGCGTTCCTTTGTCAGGACCCGGACGGACACAGCATCGAGCTTTATTACGAAACCCAGTGGTATCGGGCGCCACCTGAGTTGCTGCCCGCGCTCAAGAACCAGGCGCAGAAATTCCCCGCCCGTGGCATCAACGTGCGCCGCCTCGATCACTGGAACGGACTCGCGGCCGATGTCAAAGCCAACCGCGAGTTCTTTGAAAAATATCTCGGCTTTCGTTTGACCGAGCAAATTGTCATGGACGACGGTTCGGAAGCCGGCATGTGGATGACGTGCACGAACAAGAGTTACGATTTCGCTTACACGCGCGACCACACCGGTGCCAAGGGACGCTTTCACCACGTCACTTATGCCGTCAACAGTCGCGAAGAAGTTTTGCTGGCGGCAGATATCTGCCTCGAAAACGGCGTATACATTGAAACCGGCCCTCATAAACACGCCATTCAGCAAACCTTCTTCTTATATGTGTACGAACCTGGAGGTAACCGCGTTGAGATCGCCAATGCGGGTGCGCGTCTGATCCTGGCCCCGGACTGGAAGCCCATTCGCTGGAGTGAAGCGGAACGCAAGAAAGGACAGGCGTGGGGGCTTAAGACGATCGAATCGTTCCATACCTACGGAACGCCGCCGCTGGAGTGCGGAAACAAAGACGTGGGTGCGACATCAAACCCGAAGCCCAATGAATAGCAAACCTGCCGCCCTCGTCGTGAGCGCTCATTCGGCGGACTTTGTGTGGCGCGCGGGCGGGGCGATCGCCTTGTATGCCGAGCGCGGCTGGGCAGTTACGGTTGTTTGTCTGTCGTTCGGCGAGCGCGGCGAATCCGCCAAGCTCTGGCGTGAGCCGGGCATGACGATGGAGAAAGTCAAAAGCAACAGGAAAGAGGAGGCGGCGGAGGCGGCGGAGATTCTGGGGGCCAGGCTGATTTTCTTCGATGTTGGCGACTATCCCATGAGAATTCCGGACTCCATCCTCTACGATCTGGCTGCGCTTTACCGCCAGATCCGGCCGGAGTTTGTGCTCACGCACTCACTCGAAGATCCTTACAATTTCGATCATCCGCTGGTGTCCCACGCCGCACAGCAAGCGCGCATCGTGGCCCAGGCACACGGGCATGAACCGGATACGCCGGTGATCGGCGCTCCGCCGGTGTTCCTGTTTGAGCCACACCAGCCGGAACAGTGCGAATTTAAGCCCCACTTGCTGCTCGATATCACTCCAGTTTGGCCCAAAAAATATAATGCCTTCAAAGCCATGAACGCCCAGCAGCATCTCTGGCAGTACTATGAGCGGGTTGCACTGCAGCGCGGTGCGCAGGCCTCGCGCAATTCCAACAAAAGCATCAAATATGGAGAAGCCTATCAGCGCGTGTTTCCCCAGGTCACCGAGGAGCTGGCATGAGCGAACCTGTCGTGGTTGGCAACGTGGAGCAGCCGGCTGCCGAAGTCGTTTCCGCCCTGGAAAAATTGGGTGTAACCACGGTGCATGAAGCGCAAGGACGTTGCGGTCTGCTCGCCTCCTACATGCGCCCCATCTTTCCCGGGGCTGCCATAGCCGGCCCTGCGGTGACGGTGTCGCTTCCTGCCGGCGACAACCTGATGATCCACGTCGCCGTCGAAGTCTGCCGCAGGGGGGATATCCTGGTCGTGGCCCCGACTTCACCTTCTACCGACGGTTATTTTGGCGAGCTGCTGGCGACGTCGCTGCGTGCTCACGGCGTAAAAGGACTCGTCATTGACGCGGGTTGTCGTGACATTCGCCCTTTAACGGAAATGAAATTTCCCGTCTGGAGCCGTGCCATCCATTCCCAGGGAACGGTCAAAGGCGCGCTGGGATCGGTGAACATTCCCCTGGTGTGTGCGGGAGCGCTGGTCGAAGCCGGTGATGTGATCGTCGCGGATGATGATGGGGTGGTCGTGGTCGGCCGGAGCAGGGTGCGCGAAGTAGCTGCTGCGGCGGAACAACGGGCTCGCAA
>JASHRE010000391.1 GCA_030037515.1 Candidatus Sulfotelmatobacter sp. | reverse complement strand
GGCTTGCCGACGTATCGGGTCTTTACTGGATACACTCTCCACTGGTGTCTCAGCATCTTCTGTGTGTATCGAATTAACTTGACGCGTGCTCGATGGAGCCTGGCCTTTACCGTTCCGACAGGCACTTCGAGGAGTCCGGCAGCTTCCTTAGCCGACAACTCCCCCTCAGAGCATTTGGGTACCGAGCAATTCTGCTCGCCAACACAACCATTATCGGAGCTCTCCTGGCGGCATTCGCGAAGATTGGGATAGGAACGCCAGTTGTCTGGATACTGCTTTTGGCATTCTGCTATGGCTGGTTCACTTCGTTCCAATACACAAGCATGAACACCCTGGTTTATGCCGACACAGATGAAGAAGAAGCAAGCAAGCAGTGCTAGCTCAATTGCCAGTACGATGCAGCAACTTTCGGTGAGTTTTGGCGTGGCGCTGGCCGGTTTAACAACGGCAATCTTCATACCGCGAACCTACGTAAGAGGAGAGCGGGTGATCCATGGCATTCACGATGCCTTTCTCCTGCTAGCCGTTTTGACCGTAGTCTCCGGGCTTGTCTTCGCGGGGTTGAAAACGGGAGACGGAGGCGACGTTAGCCAGCAAAAGGTCACCCATCACGGTGGATAGACGGCAAACAGGATTCGTTCGACAATGAGATTTTATGTATTCCTATTCGTAGGCAGTTATCGTAATATGCCTACATGTTGTAAACGAGGTGGAAATGGCAGTTTCCAAGGCAGAACTTGTCGCTCGCATGGTCAGGAAAGCCGGTGTGTTCCGGCCGCGCGAGCTGGATCGCGTGGGTATCCCGAGGGAATATCTCCGCCACGCAAAAGATCGCGGTCTCGTGCGGCAAGTGGGGAGGGGACTTTACGTCGTTGATGGCAGCCGAGTGACTGAACACCATACTCTGGTGGAGGTAGCGAAACGCGTGCCGCATGGAGTCGTCTGCCTGCTCTCAGCGCTACGGTTTCACGGACTCACTACACAGGCGCCGCATCAAGTGTGGATCGCCATCGCGCACAAGGCGCGCCGCCCCCGCGCCGACTATCCTCCTATGCGCATCGTGCATTTTTCCGGCAAGGCCCTTTCTTATGGCGTCGAGGAAAAGAAACTCGAAGGTGTCGCCGTACGAGTTTTTGGTCCCGCAAAGACGGTCGCTGATTGTTTCAAGTACCGTAACAAGATTGGCCTGGAAGTTGCACTGGAAGCACTCCGCGATTGCTATCGACAACGGAAAGCGACCATGGACGACCTTTTCATGGCGGCAAAAGTCTGCCGTGTGGCTCGCGTGATGCAACCGTATCTGGAGTCGCTTGCGTGAAAAAAACCGTTGCAAATCTGCCGGCTTCCGTCCGGCAGCGGTTGTTGAATCTGGCGACAGAACGCAAGCAAGACTTTGGGCTTGTCCTGACCCACTACGGATTGGAGCGGTTACTATATCGCCTCAGCGTTTCTCTCCATCGCGACTCATTTGTTCGTAGGACTTTCCACGAAGCGGCTTTTTCCACGGCCCTTTTACCCACAAATAGTGCTACACAGCCTTGCGGCCTAACTCCTAACCATGGGCACAGATTCAAGTTTGCCAGTTCGCAAACTGCGATAGGCTGCATCGAGGATTTCCTGGTTCTGCCATCCCTCTTCTCCAGAAACCGGGAAGACCATTTTGCCTTCGAGTGCGGCGGAGAACGCGTCCAGTTGGCGAGCGTAGGCATCGGCATTCGATAGCGTTTCCCTCTCGATTCCATGCCCGGCCTGTGCCAACTCAAGTTCCACCGGAGTTTCGACACTGAATGCGTCGACGCCTCGCAGCCAGCCGCCCTCACCAATGATCTCCAGTGGAGTTCGATATTGCGCCCGGGTCGACACCTGGACAGAGCCGAGAGCGCCGCGAGCAAATTCAAGCGACAGCACGGCAGCAGCTTCGACGTCTCCAGAGTTTTGATCTGAAGTGCCAATGGCATTTACTTTCACGACTTCGTCATCCAGTATCCAACGCAACGCGTCAATACAGTGCACACCCACATCGGCGATAGGACCGCCACCGGCAATTCTGGATTCGGTCAGCCACTTGCGGGCATGGCCTCGGGCTAAGAAAGAAAACTCGGAACTCACAAATACGGGCATTCCGACTTTGCCCTCTCGAATCCGCTCACGCATTTTCTCGATGCTGCGATTGAATCGAAATACCTGAGCGACGCCAAGCAAGATTTTGTCCGAACGGGCGCTCTCCACCATCTGCTGACATTCGCCGGCGTTCATTCCCATGGGCTTTTCACAAAGCACCGGCTTGCCAGCTTCGATCGCCAGTAGCGCGTGTTCCAGGTGACAGCAATTGGGAGTGGCGACAAAGACGGCATCCACGTCCGGACAACGGCTCAGATCAGCGGCCGAGTCGAAGGCATGCGCGATCTGGTATTGGGCCGCGGAGGCCCGAGCATCATGGATGTTTCGACGGTACAACGCCGTCACAGTGCTGTTGCGGGTCCGACTGAAGCCAGGCATCAGGCG
>JASHRE010000390.1 GCA_030037515.1 Candidatus Sulfotelmatobacter sp. | reverse complement strand
CTGGATCTGCGTTGCAGGTTCGTGCTCTTCGTTCTGGCGACAATCGGGGGGCGATGAAACCCAACACGCCGCCTGTGGCAATTCCGTGGACAACACCTGAGAGGATGGACCGCCGGGGCCGATGTCCCAGCGCATGAAGCCTCACGACGTGCGCGGCCAGGCCCGCTGCCAGGGACGAACCGATGAATCCGATCACCCGGCTCACATTGGTCATAGCTCAATCATAGCCCATTGGCCGTCGCTCCGACCTTCTTACGGAAGCCGTATACTTTGCCAGCTGGAAAGCCGATTGCGATCATGAATCAGCCTTTCTAATCGAAATTTGTGGAAAGGAATCAGCAATTCTTGAAATCCTTCTGCGTCGGCAAAATGGGTCTACAAACGTCGTTTCTTGCGCAGAAGCCTCGCAATTCAGAGTTCGCGCGGCTCTTATAACGCTGCAGTCCCAGACCTAGATTCCGAGATCCAATCGGTCCGACGAACTTCATACCAGGTATATTCGGCTTTACCGCTCGCGAGTTTTTCCGAACTGCCGGAAGCGGACCGTGAAATGCTGCCGCAAAATTTTAATGGTTGTCACGAGCGAATGAATTACTTCCCTGACCCGGCAGGTCACATTGTAGGAGGAGATGGTCTCCCTAATTGTCGTTACGATTCTACCGACCCTCCTACCTGCCGTGGCCCAAGTATCGTTTACCCAAAGATGTCCCGAGCTATCCCAGCGCCAGAACTACCCCAATTAGCTCAAAGCGGCAATTGCAAAAGCGCCACGGTCGCGGAAAGAGGGCTGCGATTTATATTTCCTCACGCGCCGCAGCCAGCATATGACGAGCTCTATTTTGCCTGCTGCAACTGCTGTAGGTCAGCCAATACGTCTTCGCTATGACCTTGCGGACTCACTTTTAGGTAGACTTTCCTGATTATGCCTGACGGATCGATCAGGAAAGTGTTGCGCGCGGCAAGAGTCATTCCGTTGTATTCCATGACAGAACCGTATTTTTCAACGACTGTGTGGTTGGGATCTGCGAGCAACTTGAAGTTCAAGCTCTCTTTTGTGCAGAAGCTCTTGTGAGAATCTACAGTATCGACGCTGACGCCCAAAATCACTGCGTTCTGCCGGGTATATTTTTCGAGGTCACGCTGAAAATTGTGAGCTTCGACAGTGCACCCCGAGGTGAAATCCTTAGGATAGAAGTACAGCACAACCCACTTCCCCTTGAACTCATCAAGTGACACCTGCACACCCTCCTGGTTCGGCAGGGTAAAGGTAGGAGCGGATTGGCCCGCGACTGGCAGCCGCGGCTGATCCGCAGCAACAGCAAGAAGAGACCCCAGAGCTAGAACCATGAAATTCAGCGCGAGAACTTTCATAACGCTCCTTTCAGCTATGTCAACTATGATAGACTAAGGGCTGTTCTTCTGCCGGTCCCTGCACAGTGCTTTTCCCATCTTGAAGATCTCATCTCCTGCTCAGACCATGTCAGCTGACAAATCTGGATATTTCGGAAGAAGGAGGTTCATCGCCGCCACCAACCCTAGCGCTGCTGCGAGCAGAATCAGCAACGAAGCATAAGACCCGGTCGCATCAAATGCCTGCCCGAGTATCACTGGCCCGATTGCTCCTGCAGCGGCATAGAATGTCCACGTCAGTCCGTAAAGCGTGGAAAATGCCCGCAGCCCGAAATAGCGCGTTAGCAGATAAGGTGTGATAGCTGCTTCACCTCCGGCCCCGATGCCAATGAGGGTGGCTGCAAAGCAGCCCAGCGGGAAACTGCTCACCCGGGCTAGGAAGAAAATCCCTAGCGCGGTAATAATGTTTGTCAAAAAGGCTACATGTGGCCCGAAAAATCGGTCCAGCGACCATCCCGCCACAATCCTGCTGAGAACGCTGGAGCCACCGAGTATGGACGCGCATAGTGCTGCTCTTCCGGCTGAGATGCCACGATCAGTGAGCAATGCCGACAAGTGAGTGATCGCCCCATTCATGCTTATCGAGCTCAGGAAAAGGATGATGGTGATAATCCAGAAAGCAAAAGAGCGCAGACCCTGTTGCCAGGTCTTTCCAGAATGTACAAGAGGAGCGGATTTCTGCCGGACAACCGCTCGCTCCCGAATGTAGCGCCAACTGAGAGGCAATCCGAGTAACAATGCAAGACCGCCGAGTGAGGCGTAGGCTGTGCGCCAGCCTGCTCTACTCAGGACTGCTTGAGCAACAACCGGTAAAATCATGGCTCCCAGACCGGCTCCTACCATAACGACAGCCAGCGCTACTCCCAAACGTCGTTGAAACCAGGTTGAAATAGATCGCGAATAAGCCAGATGAGCCGCACCGTTCCCAACGATTCCCGCTACGAAGCAGGTCAAGTAAAACTGCCACAATCCGAAGCGCAACAGAGACAGTGAAGCAATAGCGCATCCGAATACGGACATGCAAACAAGGATGATGCGCCGAGGGCCATAGCGATCGATCCACCGTCCTAGGAATGGCGAGATGAAGCCCAGAGTAACAGCCGCGATGGCAAACCCAGTGGAGATGGCTTCACGGCCCCAGCCGAATTGAGCGGCGAGAGGCTTCACGAAAACGGAAAAGGTATAGACAAAGAGCGATCCGAATCCGGCCATCACACCGAGACATGCGGCGAGCACGACGCGCCAGCCGTAGTAGCTGATATCGGACTCCCTGGGTTCAAAGCTTGTTTCGCTGGGCGCTAAAGCATCTGCGCTGCGAGGTGGCGTGGCCAAAGTCTGGGTTTCCATTCGTGCCATCGGTTCAAAGAATTTTGGGGTGATTATCGCTTCGATTCAGCAACATAGACGGATGATCTGAGCAATCTGAGCATATTACCCGCACCGCTCAGAACTCATCTGTAGTCTTTTTCTAGTATTGCCGCTATCTCGCAGCGGCACACCGCCGTCGCCCCCAAGGGGAGCCTCTCGCAGCAGACGGTGGCAGTAGTCGCAACTGGAAGCATGCTCGATCAGAAGGGAAGCCTCGTCGGCGGAACAGATGCCAGCAGCCACAGCAGCCAACTTGTCTTCTGCGCGGCGCTGCGACCGGAGTCGTGGGCCGCACACACCACAACCGCGGGCATGCGCCTCAGCCTTTTCCCGGATCGAAGTCAGGACCGGTAGTTCGTGGCGGGGTCTCCGGCTCCTCGGTCAGCCATGCCAATTCTTCTAGGCTGAGGTGGCCATGTGGCTTCTTGGACAATTGCGATTCTACCTCCTTTAGAACGTCATTCGCCGCCGAAAGCCGTCTGTTTGCTGCTCGTGCAAAGCGTCATTGCGCTCCCCCAGCCGTTCACGCACGGACCTCGTCAGTTTGTGGATGACGCTTTCCATTAGCAGCACATTTAAAAGGGGAATAGCGGACCCGCCAACTGGATTGACAGCAAACTATTCGTCGGTGCAGCATTCGGCCTCGATGCCGTGTTTTCGTATCTAAGTACAACTCCGAACTTGCCAAACCTTCTGCTCACAGCAAGCGCCGGTCGAAAGCCGTTTGCATAATCATTCTGAGGTATGTGATTGATGAATGATCGACCGCCGTTATCGTAGTGCATGCCAATCGATGCCCACATCTTCTTTCCAACATTGTGACTATAGTGCACCGTGACAACGCCGAGCGGATTTTCCGACAGCACGTTACTTCCCCGGTATGCGTTGTTGTTGGTAACGAAACGTCCACCAGCATAAAGGTCGATCCATGAAACACCCTTGTCGGGAGTAATGTCCAGATTCAACACAGGTGTAAAAGCCCATCGATTGGCTCCTGTATTCACTTGGGAATTACGATCGTAAGAACCAAGGGGAGCGTTGACCGTGAGGTGGAAGCTTGAGAATGTTTGCGGGGCCGCTGTGGGGAACTTTTCCAGACGGAGCGCCGGGCCTCCGAAAAAGTTCACATGGAACGTCACGCCTGGATCAGTGAACCCAGAAGTTTGTGTGCTGCCAAATGGCCCATTAACCCTAACAGTAACTCCGCCTCCGTTCGCTTGCACACCGCCGTACCTGCCGGCTAGTGGGAATGACCACAGCAAGGAAACAAGACCGTAGCGCGTCACCGTCTCGAAGTTTGGCAAGGGAAGATCAGACTGAGCCGCGGTGGTCCCATTACTGCCGATGAGATCAACGAAAAATCGGAGTTGATCCACCGGCGCATTGAGATAAGCACGTGCCGCGGGTCCTTGGGCTCTCGTCCCTACAGGGAAGCAAACTACCAGTGTTACTACGATGGTCAACTGCGCCCAATGCGTCATCCAGAATTTACGATTGCTGAATAAGAGCAAGGCAGCCCCAATGAGTTGTGAGAAGCCAATTGATGAGAATGATGAATTTTCTCGAATGGAATCAGAACTGGCAATTTTGCCAGTCGCTCTCGCCTGTCACTAGGACTAGTCTGCACACGTTAAGCAAATAAAGATGACAAGAAGGTTCGGGGCAAACGGGAGAGAATAGCCGCGTTTGTGACGACGTGAGACTGAATGAGAAGTGGCATAGGCAAGCTGCAGTTCTTTCATCTTTACGCGAGGAAACTGAAGGGAGAGCTATTTCTATGCGAATTGTCGTTGATCTGAATCGGTGCCTAGGATATGCGCAGTGCGTCCCTCTTGCGCCGAAAACCATCAAGCTCAGCGGTGAAGAGGCTCTCGAATACGACCCCAATCCTGATGATTCACAGCGCCAGCAGGTGCTGCGCGCGGCGGCGTCATGCCCGGTGCAGGCGATCATCGTTGACCACCTAGATGCAGGGCCCGAGGTGCAACGTGAGCACTCCGAAAAACGAAAACGCCATTAAGAAGAATGGTCGGATCGTCATCGTTGGCGCTTCGCTTGCCGGGCTTCGTGCCGCCGAGGCGTTGCGGAATGAGGGCTTTACCGGGCACCTGACCATCATCGGGGACGAGCCACACGACCCATACGATCGTCCCCCGCTCTCGAAGCAAGTACAGAAAGGGTGGGTGAGAGCCGACCACACCAAACTGCCACGCCTGCGGGAGATCAATGCGGAATGGAAGCTCGGCGTTGCCGCCACTAGCCTCGATCGGGCAAAGAGAGTGGTTCGGCTGGCCAACGGAGAGCAGATCGGTGGGGATCGACTGCTGATCGCCACTGGCGTTCGGGCGCGGCAGTGGCCGAACCGCGAGGAAGCTGCGCTGAAGGGCGTGTTCACGCTGCGCACGTGCGATGATGCGGCGCATCTGCAAGCGGCATTGGCTGCCAACCCACGGCGGGTCTTGGTTATCGGCGCCGGCTTCATTGGTTCAGAGGTTGCCTCGGTCTGTCGCACGCTCGGTCTCAAAGTCACTGTCGCCGAGCGCGCCGCAGCGCCCCTGGCCGGTGCGCTTGGCAACGTGATCGGCGCAATCGCCGCCGAGATGCAGCGCGACGCCGGCGTAGATCTCCGTACCGGCGTTTCCGTCTCGGCACTTGAAGGGGATGCGAAAGGGCACGTTCGGCGCGCGCACCTCTCCGATGGCAGCACGCTGGACATTGACGTGGTGCTGGCGTCGTTAGGATCGATACGCAATGTCGAATGGCTGGACGGCTCCGGACTGGCCGCCGGCTTTTGGGGCGTCGCCTGTGACGCTGGCTGCCGCGCCTTCGATATTCACGGCGTCGTTACCGATCACATCTTTGTCGCCGGCGACGTCGCCCGTTCCCCGCATGTGCTGTATGAGTACCAGTTCCTCTCGACGGAATTCTGGGGCAACGCCGTCCTGGGCGCACAGATCGCAGCCCACAATATGGTGTGCGCCGAAACCGACCGCCGCCCCTATCTCCTGGTACCGTCCAATTGGTCCGGCCAGTTTGGAGTCAATATCAAGACGATCGGCGTGCCCGCTTTCGGCGACGAACTTATATTTACCCAGGGCTCGCCCAAACATCGCAGGTTCGCGGCCGCGTATGGCCGCCGTGGCCGCATTGTCGGAGCAGTTACCTTCGACCATGGCAAATGGCTCCAGTTCTATAAGGCCCAGATCATGAGGTCTGGTCCATTCCCGCCACTTCAAGCCGAGTTCGACCTTCCTGCCGACATGCGAGTGATTCCAGCCGACTTTCCAGCGCGAGGAGTTCCGACAGCGGCACCCGATGTCGTGCTCACAGGTCACGATCCAAGTGAGCGGGTGGCCGAGTATCGGCCGCGGACCGCTAGAGCCGAGATAAGGAAAGCCGCAACTGCAGCGAATAAAGAACAGAAAAAACAGTGGAGGGTAGCATCGTGACTCCAGAGCAGGCCTTCACAGAGGCCATGAAATTCGAAAACCGTCCGAATCCGTACCCTTTCTTCGACGAGCTTCGGAAGACACCGGTAGCGCGTGTGACAAATGGCATCTATGTCGTCACCGGGTATAAAGAAATCCTCGCGCTGATCCATGATCCCCGTATCAGCGCCGATCTTCGCAACCGTCCCAACCGTCCCAACCGAGCACAGACCGATCCAAGCAACGGCGACGGGGCTGAGATTGAGGCGGAACTATTGGAAAAATACGGTAAGGATCCCATGATGATCATTGCCGATCCGCCCGACCATGATCGAGCCCGTCGCCAGGCAATGCGCCACTTCGGCCCACCTCATTCGCCGGATGTGATCCCCAACATGGAACCGGCCTGCGTGCGCATCGTCAATGACATGCTCGACAAAACCAAAGACAAAAAACGGATGGACGTCGTAGATGATTATGCCTATCCGCTGCCGGTCACCGTGATCTGCCGGATTATGGGAGTTCCGCTAAAGGACGAACCCCAATTTCACGCCTGGATCGCCGACATGATGGCAGGCGCAGAACTAGGCCCGGACGCGGCCACCGAAGAGGGAAAGCGTCGTAAAGAGAAGGCCAGCGCCAGCCGGATTGGGTTTAGAAAATACATAATCCAGCTCGTTGAGAACGCCGAGAAAAAACCCAGCGAAGGCATGATCTCGAAGTTGGCGCACGACGACGGCCCGGACGGACGAATGTCCCCAAGCGAGATCGCAAATAATGTTGCACTTATATTCATCGCCGGTCATGACTCTACGGTCAATCTGATTTCCCATTGCGTGCTCACTTTTCTGCGCAACCCCGGGACCATAGATCTACTGAGACGCCGGCGGGACCTGATTCCGCGCGCAATCGAAGAAGTGCTGCGCCTCGAGTCATCAGTCAACTTCTGGCCCACCTGGACGGCTCTCGCGGATATCGAGATTAACGGAACGACCATCCCGAGCGGTTCGCCAATCTTTTTCATGTACGGCGCCGCAAACCGCGACCCGAGGAAATTCCGCGACCCGAACAAGTTCGATCTCGAACGTGAAGAGAAAGAGAGCCTCGGATGGGGAGCTGGCATACACGTCTGCTTTGGCGGCCAGCTCGCGCGGCTGGAAGTTAACACAGCGGTAGAGGCGTTCCTTCGCCGCGTGGAAAACCCAAAGTTGGTCATCGATCCGCCGCCATACCGAAGAAACGCATTATTTCGAGGTCCGTTGCATGTTTTGATCGACGTCGACGGGGTCCGTGACTGACAGAGTTGCTATGAAAGCGTTCCAATTTGTCGAGTTTCAGAAGCCAGGCAAACTCCGTGAAGTGCCGGTTCCGGAGCCTGGTCCAGGGCAGGTCCTCGTAAAAATCGGGGGCGCGGGTGCGTGTCACTCTGACCTTCATATATTGGGAATGGAGAAGCCTGCGGGCGGGATCGAATCGTTCAAAATCCCCTTTACCCTCGGTCATGAGAATGCGGGTTGGGTTGAGAAGCTCGGTCCCGGTGCGACAGGGTTTGCGCCCGGGGACCCGGTAATCGTTTATGGTCCCTGGGGCTGTGGGCTCTGCATGAACTGTCGCCTCGGCATGGAGAATTACTGCCAGAGGCCCGGAGGTCCGACTCCGGGGGGGCTAGGTAAGTACGATGGCGGGATGGCTAATTATCTACTCGTCCCGGCAACGCGCTTCCTGGTTCCTCTAGGTACTCTCGACCCGGTCGACGCTGCTCCGCTCACCGATGCGGCACTGACCAGCTACCATGCCATCAAGCGCTCGTATCATCTTCTTGGGCCAGGTTCAACCGCAGTGGTAATCGGTGCCGGAGGTTTGGGCCAGATGGCAATCCAGATACTTAGAGCCCTGAGCGCCTCGACGAGGATTGTTGCGGTGGATACAGCCATGGATAAGCTGGAAATCGCGAAGCGCATGGGGGCGGACGAAGGTCTCCTCTCGGGCGACAAGGCCGTAAAACGCATCAACGATATGACACGAGGACACGGTGCCGAGCTGGTGCTCGACCTTGTTGGTATAAACCCGACGCTTCAGATGGCAGTTCAAATTGCTCGTGTGCTCGGCCATTTGACGATCGTCGGTCTCGGCGGCGGAACCCTGCCGGTGAACTTCTTCAGTCCGCCGCATGAATGCTCTGTCGCATCACCCTTTTGGGGCTCGATCCCCGAGCTAATGGAAGTGGTTAGTCTCGGCGAAGCTGGAAAAATCAAGATTCTGGTCGAACACTTTCCGCTAGAGCGTGCAGGCGAGGCTTACCACCTGCTCCACGATGGCAAGATTCAGGGACGTGCCGTCATCACGCCGAACGCGTGAGCCCGGAGTGCGCTGCTCGCTAACTCGCGAAGAAAGTTAACTGGCAGCGGAGCCGGAGAGGAAGCTCGATGAATACAGAAATCACGCTCTTTCGAATCGCTGCCACCGATTCCGAACTCGACGACTTGAAACGCCGCTTGCGCAACACGCGATGGCCTGAAAGTGAGTGCGGGGATGATAGGACACAGAGTTTGCCGCTCGCGTGCGCCCAGGGCCAGCCGTGACTGATAAGTGGCGACAACGCATTTGATTGAGGTTTGTCATTTATTTTAAGTCCAGGTGCCTTGCAAAGTTGGCAACGCGCGGGAGCTCGATGCAACTGTCACAGATGACAGAGTCTAATCTGTTGGCTAAGTGCTACGCTGTCGAAACTGTGCTGGAGATGAACCCCGCTCACAGTTTTCGGGCGAGGCAGGCTCGATCGTGAAGGTACTCACTATTGACGTTGGCGGGACCAACGTGAAGATCCTCGCGACCGGCCAACGAGTGCGTCGAAAATTTTCGTCTGGACCGACGCTGAGTCCATCGCAGATGGTTTCCACGGTTAAGAAACTCGCTGGCGACTGGGAGTATGATGCGGTATCGATAGGCTATCCGGGGAAGGTACTGCATGGGCGACCCGCTTCGGAACCACGTAACCTCGCACCGGGGTGGTTGCAATTCGATTTTGCGGCCGCATTCGGACGTCCTGTGAAGCTGATAAACGATGCAGCTATGCAGGCCCTTGGAAGCTACGAAGGAGGGACAATGCTCTTCTTAGGGCTTGGGACTGGCCTTGGGGCGGCAATCGTTGTTGACCGCGTTGTCGTGTCTATGGAATGGGGTCACTTTTCTTACAAGAACGGGACAGTTGAGGATTACCTGGGTGCACGAGGATTGCGGCGCCTTGGGAAAAAGAAATGGACACGTCACGTGATGTACGGACTTGGCCGAATGCTCGAGGTCTTCAGTGTTGACGACGTAGTCCTCGGAGGTGGGAATGCAAAAAAGTTTAAAGATCTGCCTGCTGGCTGCCGTGCAGGCGCTAACGCCAATGCGTTCCTTGGGGGATTTCGTATGTGGGAAGAGGATTCTTCTTGGCAGCGATCTTCGCCTGCAACTTGTACGGTCGAGATAGCCGAAGGTCGAAAGAAAACACAGGAAGTGCGAAAGCGGCGGAGGGCGTAAAAAGATATACTCCGCGGTCTTGCTGCTATCCGCTGCTACCTCGTGTGTTCAGAGCTTTCTCGGATTGTAGAGACCCATGTCCCAAATAGGTCAATGCCAAAGCCGTATGAATCTCTCCGCAACCGACGTGGGAGTCCGCCGCAGGTTGACGAAGAATGATTCGCAAGTAGGAGACTAAGAATCAAAATGGACCAAGAACCCACGTCGATTGGTCAGCATCTCAAGACGCCTCGCGCGGCAGGCGTCGCTGGCATCGCTTTTTGCGTACTGTTCATCATCGGCCACCTGTTAATTAGGAACGCTATTCCTCCCTATGGCCAAGGCGCAGCTATCGAGGTTGTCAAACACTCGCACGTCATCTCTCGCAGTCTGAACCTAGTGCCATTCGCTGGCATTGCCTTCCTGTGGTTCGTTGCTGTGCTCCGCGACCATCTGGGTGAGTTCGAAGACCGTTTTTTTGCCACCGTTTTTTTCGGGAGTGGGCTGCTATACGTTGCTATGTTCTTCGCCTCGGCAGCACTTGCAGGAGGGCTCCTTGGGGTCTTAGGCGATGGAACTGAGAACCTAGTGCAAAGCGGAAGTTACGCCCTCAGCCGTGCCGAGATCAACCAAATGCTGAATATCTACGGGATAAAAATGGCCGGGGTGTTCATGATCTCGTTTTCCACAATCTCATTGCGCACGCGAACTGTCCCGCGATGGCTCGCCTTTGTCGGCTTAGCATTGGCATTATTGCTTCTGTTAAGTATCGGAACTATCGCATG
>JASHRE010000389.1 GCA_030037515.1 Candidatus Sulfotelmatobacter sp. | reverse complement strand
ACTTAACTGGAGCGGCCAGGGATCGTCACTTTGCCTGCAAATCATTCTTGAGAATGCCGCATCTGTCGTGCACAACACACCCGGCAAATATACCGCGAGCGAGTGATCGGGGGCGGGCACCAACCTTCCGCGCAGGTCGCGTGGCCACGGCTGGGTGTGCGTGATCAGGAGCTTCTGTTCCGGCTGCCATTGGCTGTTTTGCATGCGGTACAAAGAAATCGCCTCGGGTTCGAGCACGGCGATTCGCGTGGGAGCAGAAGCTTCTTCCAGAACCATGACATCGAGAATGGGTCGATCCTGCCCAAATAGAGGGATTTTACGAAGACTCAGAGGAAAGGCGTCAGTTGCCGCCGACGCTTCCGGATGCGGAGATGAAACCATGGCCACGACCGGGTCACCGGCGCTGGGATGAATCTGTGCGATCCAGACGTAAGAGGTGGCATTTTCCGAAAGCGAGATCGCGATGCTCGCCGAAGCCTGCTCAGCCACGAATCGCAAGCCAAGAGCCTGCATCGCGCTGCGCAGTCCGTTTACGACAATGTCTCTCTCGCGCTCGCCAAGAGACGACCGGTTTTCAAAAGTTACGGAAATTGCCGCAGGCCCGGTGACCGCGGCGATTTTTCGCGCCAAATTCTGTTCGGGAGTATTCCAGTCGGTCGCAGCGGAAGCGGTCATTAATAAGGTGATCGTGAATAATAATAAGGTGATCGTCATTGCGGAGAGCGGCAGAAAATTGCCGAAAAAGACAGAGATGCGAAGCGCAAGGCGCACCGAGTTCGAAGCAACGTGGAGAATGGCCGAATTATAAACCGCTTTCGACATGGCTCCGAAACACGCCCCTGTACTGTTTGGACACCGTCACAGACTTTTACGTTACAACGACGGCGGGGCGTCCTGCCTCATTTGCCGGCGCCTGTTGTGGGTCAGTTCTTCGGAAACGGTTTGCCCGTGGGGGTTTGGGCCAATAGTTCTTTTCTTGCCAGGTTGCTAGGAGCAAAAAAGAGGCGGAATATCTGTCCGAAGATGATTTCCTCGGAGAGCAAAGCGATGGCCAGCGAAAAGATCAATCCTCCAACGACTGCCAGAAATGTCATTGCCATTTGCATTGATGGCCTCCCGTGTTGCGTGGTCGGCATGAAGCCGTAGAGTCACGACCAACAGGGGCAAGCACAAGACCAACTCGCGTGCCCACAAAGCAAAGACCTTACATGGGAAGAGGAGGAAAAAAGGTGTGGGCGAGCGTCCACAGTGTGTCGAACTGGAGACGGTGCCATGAACCCAGCAGCGTTGTGCTCCGCAAATACTCAGCTCGTACGATCCGCAGCACACTAACGTAACTGCCCGTCGATGGTGCATACAACCGCGAAATGTCTCTTCCCCCGAATCACACGTTGTTCCTAAACCGCTGTTCTCGCACCATTTGGCGCATTCCTGATGCCCTCGAACTGAAACGGAGGGCCAAACGGTTACCTGCGCCACTGACCCAAGGTTACTGGTGAAGTAATCGGCTTGCGTTGACAATTTATGTCAACGCGAATGACCTGCACTCTCTCCCAATGGACGGGCAGCCGTTCGCGCCATGCCTGCATAAGTCTCGGGCGTCGTTCCACTCGCGTGGATAGGAGATCGACGTATGTCTCAACGGCTGGGTGATCTTCTGGTCAAAGAGAAGATCATTACCCCGGAGCAGTTGGAACAAGCGAATAAGGTTCAGAAAGAGCAGAGCTGCCGTCTGGGTTCGGCACTTGTCAGGCTCGGCTTCCTCACCGATGAGGACGTCACGAATTTTCTCTCCCGCCAGTATGGCGTGCCTGCCATCAATCTTTCTTATTTCGAAATTGATCCAGCCGTGGTGAAGCTGATTCCATACGAGACGGCGAAGCGGTATCAGATTCTGCCGCTGAGCCGCGTCGGGGCGTCGCTCACGATTGCCATGGTCGATCCCACCAATGTGTTCGCCATGGACGATATCAAGTTCATGACCGGCTTCAACATTGAGCCGGTCGTGGCTTCAGAAAGCTCGATTCTGGCGGGCATCGAGAAGGCGTACGGAACTTCGAAAGAGGAAGATCTGGAAGCCGTGATGCAGTCGATGTCGGAACTGAGCGATGAGGACGTCGAGTTGCAGGCGGAACAGCAACAGATGGAGCTGGCGGACCTGGAGAAGGCCGCTGACGAAGCTCCGGTGGTGAAGCTGGTGAACGTCGTTTTGAGCGATGCCGTCAAGCGCGGGGCCAGCGATATTCACATCGAGCCGTATGAAAAGGAATTTCGAGTCCGTTTCCGAATTGATGGCGTCCTGCAGTCGATCATGTCACCGCCCATGAAGCTGAAAGACGCGATCACGTCGCGCCTGAAGATCATGGCGAAACTCGACATCAGCGAAAAGCGCCTGCCGCAAGACGGCCGCATTATGTTGAAGATGAACATCGGCGGGCGCAAGAAGCAGCTCGATTTCCGCGTCAGCACTCTGCCCACTCTCTGGGGCGAAAAGATTGTGTTGCGCTTGTTGGATAAAGAGAACCTGAGGCTCGACATGACCAAGCTCGGTTTCGAGCCCGAGTCGTTGGTGAAATTCGAAAAGGCCATTCTCAAGCCCTACGGCATGGTATTGGTTACTGGGCCGACGGGATCGGGCAAAACCAACACTCTGTATTCGTCGATTGCGCGCTTGAATCAACCGGACACCAACATCATGACCGCAGAAGATCCGGTCGAATTTCAGCTGGGGGGTGTGAACCAGGTGCAGATGAAAGAGCAGATCGGTTTGAACTTTGCCGCCGCTCTGCGCTCGTTTCTGCGGCAAGACCCGAACATCATTCTGGTCGGCGAGATTCGGGACTTTGAAACCGCGGAAATCGCCATTAAAGCCGCGTTGACCGGACACCTTGTGCTTTCAACTCTGCACACCAACGGCGCTCCTGAGACGATCACGCGACTCATGAACATGGGCATTGAACCATTTCTGGTTGCGACTTCGGTTCACCTAATCTGCGCCCAGCGACTCGTGCGCCGCATTTGCAAGGAATGCGCGGAGCAGGTTGAGGTTCCTGTGCAAACGCTCATCGAGGAGGGATTCAGCCCAGAAGAAGCCAAGACTGTGAAGATCACAAAAGGAAAAGGCTGCAGCGTCTGCAACAACACCGGATATAAAGGCCGCGCTGGATTGTATGAAGTGATGGAAGTGGATGACGAGATCAAGGAACTTGTGCTGGTGGGTGCTTCCGCCGTGGAGTTGAAGAAGAAAGCGATCGAACGCGGCATGATCACGCTGCGTCGCAGCGGTCTGATCAAAGTCGCGGCGGGAATCACCACGCTGGAAGAGGTTGCACGCGAAACGATTCATTAGAGTCGTTAGTTCCGGGTCATGAGTCGCCAGCAAACGGACGACCAATGACTCGGAACTCGTGACTCAGGACCAAGCGCTAACGAAAGGGAACTTTGCCATGGGTTTGTCGCTGAGCGATCTGTTGAAAAGAATGCTGGAGATGAACGGCAGCGATTTGCACATCACCACGAACTCGCCGCCGCAGATCCGCGTGCACGGGCACCTGGTGCCGCTGGATCTGCCACAGATGACGCCGGCCGAATCCAAGCAACTGGCCTACAGCGTGATGACCGATTCGCAGAAGCACCGCTTTGAAGAAAGCCTAGAACTCGACTTCTCGTTTGGCTTGAAAGGACTCGCCCGTTTCCGCGCCAACGTGTTCAACCAACGCGGTGCGACCGCTGCTGTCTTCCGCCTGATTCCCTTCGAAATCAAATCGTTCAACCAGCTCGGACTCGCTCCCGTGGTGAGCAAATTGTGCGACAAGCCACGCGGGCTGGTGCTGGTGACGGGACCGACCGGTTCCGGTAAATCGACCACCCTGGCCTCGATGATCGACAAGATCAACAGCGAGCGCCATGACCACATTCTGACGATCGAAGACCCGATCGAATTCGTGCACATGAACAAGAACTGCGTCGTGAATCAGCGTGAACTTCATGCGGATACAAAGAGCTTCGCCGACGCATTGCGCGCCGCGCTCCGTGAAGATCCTGATGTGGTTCTGATCGGCGAAATGCGCGACCTGGAAACGATCGAGTCGGCGCTGCGCATTGCCGAAACCGGACACCTCACGTTTGGCACCTTGCACACCAATTCGGCCACGTCGACCATCAACCGAATCATCGATGTTTTCCCGGCGCACCAGCAGCCGCAGATCCGCGCGCAACTGTCTCTGGTTCTGGAAGGCATCATGTGCCAATCGCTGCTACCTCGCATTGACGGAAAAGGGCGCGCCATGATCATGGAAATCCTGGTGCCTAATGCCGCCGTGCGCAACCTGATCCGTGAAGACAAGATCCACCAGATTTATTCGGCGATGCAGTCCGGACAGGAAAAGTTTGGCATGCAGACATTCAATCAGGCGCTGGCTACGGCGTACTTTCAGAAGCAGATTTCGCTCGAAGTGGCGCTGCAACGCTCCAGCAATGTGGATGAGTTGCAGGAAATGATTAACCGTGGCGCCAGCCTGCTGAACCGGCCGACGGCGGCCAGTGGGGCGATGGCTCGGGGAGCTGCGAAACACTAACCGCAACCATATGCAATCGATGTTGATTTCAGGAACACGCAGGTCAGCGAGGAGAGGGTAACCCATGCCAGTTTTTACATTTTCCGGCAAAGACGCCAATGGACAGAAAATCAGCGGCGAGCGGATGGCCGCCAACAAGCAGTCGCTGGCCCAAGCGCTGCGGCGCGACCGCATCACCCCGGGCGCCATTCGCGAAAAGGGGAAGGAATTCTCGCTGCCCACGTTCGGTTCGAGCAAGGTCAAAGTCAAAGACATCGCCATTTTCTTCCGCCAGTTCTCGGTCATGATTGATGCCGGCCTTCCGCTAGTCCAATGCTTGGAGATTCTTGCGGCGAACCAGGAAAATCCGGCGTTTCAAAAAACGCTTACGGGTGTGCGCACCACGGTCGAAGGCGGCGCCACTCTGGCCAATGCCATGCGGCAGTATCCCAATGTCTTCGACGATCTCACCACTAATATGATCGAAGCCGGTGAAACCGGCGGTATTCTCGATATCATTCTGCAGCGCCTCGCCACCTACGTGGAAAAGGCGGTCCGCTTGCGCGCGGCAGTGAAATCGGCGCTCATCTATCCGGTTGCGGTCGTTGGCATCGCGGTATTGATCGTGGGCGCGCTACTCAAGTGGGTCGTGCCGATTTTCGCCAACCTTTTCGCGGGTCTGGGCGTGAGCCTGCCTTTGCCCACCCGCATCGTGATTGGTCTTAGTGCGTTCGTTCAGAGTTTCTGGTGGATGTTCGGTGTGGGCGCAGTCGGACTAGTTTTCGGGATCAAGCAAATCCGCAAGGATCCCCGCGGCAAGTATTACTTCGACAAGATGCTGCTGTTCCTGCCGGTGCTTGGCCAGTTGCTGCGCAAGATCGCCGTCGGCCGCTTCACCCGGACACTGGGTACGCTGATCACCTCGGGCGTGCCCATCCTCGAGGGATTGAGCATTACCGCCAGAACTTCCGGCAACGCGGTGCTGGAAGAGGCGCTGATGAAAGTGCGCAAGGCGATCGAGGAAGGTCGGACCATTGTGGATCCGCTGCGGGAGTCCGGTGTTTTCCCCAATATGGTGACGCAGATGATCGGAGTCGGCGAGGCGACCGGCGCCATGGATTCGATGCTGCAGAAAATCGCAGACTTCTACGAAGAGGAAGTTGACGCCGCGACCAAAGACATGCTGGCCTTGTTGGAGCCGTTGATCATCGGCATGTTGGGCGTCACCATCGGCGGCATCGTGATCTCGCTGTACATGCCGTTGTTCGCCATGATCGCCAAGCTGGCCGGGTAACAGCAGGTTTCTGGGGGACGAGGTTTCAAGGTTTGCGATGCTGAGACTTTGAAACCCTGAAGCCTCTGAAACTTTGAAACTTGGGCTTCCATGCAACCGATGTTCGATGAGCACAACTGGCTGGTCTGGCTGGTCAAAGTCCGGATTTTCATCCTGACTCTGCTGTTGGCCGTGGAACTGGCGATTGCCCAGTTCACGCCCACGCCGCTACCCATGCGGCTTTTCCTGAGCACGGTTCTGTTCTGGTATAGCCTCTCACTGTTTTACGTTCTTCTGCTGTCGTTTTGGCAGGAGCATCAGATTCAAGCCGCGCTGCAGGTGATCACCGATCTAGTTCTGGTCAGCCTCGTCATTCACGAGACCGGCGGCTGGGACAGTTCGCTGAATTTTCTCTATCCCCTGGTGATCATCGTGGCCGCCGTTCTGCTGTCGCGCATGTGGGCCGGTCTGGTTGCGGCTCTCGCCTTCATTCTATACGGTGCGGTATTGGAGCTGAATTATTACGGGTTACTTCCGTCCTACTGCACAACGCATCCCGGGGTGAAGGCGCTGCAAGCCATCATTTTCGTGAATTTGTTTGCCTTTCTTGCTGTAGCCTATCTCGCGGGCCTGCTGACCGCCAAGCTCCGGCAGGTCGGAGTGCAGCTGAAAGACACCAGCGGCGCACTCGAGAATCTCCAGGCCTTGCACGAAAATATCATCCATTCCATCAGTAGCGGGTTGATCACCACCGGCTTCGATGGCCGCATCACTCTCGTGAACGCCGCAGCTGAAAAGCTATTGGAACGGACTGCGGTCGAACTGACGGGAACTCCGGTACACCAGTTGTTTCTCGATGTCCTGCCTGGCATCGAAGGACCGAAAAGCCATGCCGAAGTGCGCTTCGACTCGCCTGCGAAGTTTCGCAAAACCTTCCGCGTGCGAGTAACGGCGTTGACGGTGCCCGAACGGGAAACTCTCGGGTTCGTTTACGTTCTCGACGACCTCACCGAAATCCGTCGCTTGGAGCGCGAAGTTCGCATGCAGGATCGCCTCGCCGCGGTGGGACGGTTGGCTGCAGCCATCGCCCATGAAATCCGCAATCCCCTGACCTCGATTGCCGGTTCGGTCAGCATGCTTTCTGCAGTGCCGGAGATGAACGAGGAGCACCGGCGTCTGCTTGACATCGTGACCCGCGAGTCGCAACGCCTTAATGCGATCATTACCGACTTTCTGGCCTATTCGCGCACGAAGCAATATCGCTTCGAAAAAGTGGACCTCATTCATTTGCTGGAAGACACGCTCACGCTCATCGAGCATCGCATGACCGCCGAGAATACAGGCATTTCAATTCGGCGCCGATATACGGCGGAGCAGGCCTTGGTGTCGGTCGATGGCGACAAGATCAAGCAGGTGTTCTGGAATCTTTGTGAGAATGCGGTGCGCGCCATGAAGGGTGGAGGCGCGCTCACCGTCACGGTTGAACCGCTTGGCCATGACTGGCAGGTGGCGGTGCAGGACACCGGCTCCGGCATGACGCCGCAGCAGATTGAAAAGATATTCGAGCCCTTCCAGTCGAACTTCGAAGGCGGCACTGGGCTGGGGCTGGCGATCGTATACCAGATCGTGCAGGCGCATGAAGGCAAGGTTTGGGCGCGATCGAAGCCGGGGCAGGGAACCACGTTTGTGCTGCGGTTGCATCGGCTCGCGAGCGAGAAGGATGTGGCGGGCAAAATTTCGGCCAACCCCGCACAACTCTCGGCGCCCCCGCTGACCGCAGCCGCGGGAGGAGGGGCGCATGGCTAATATTCTTGTCTGCGACGACGAGCGCTCCATCTGCGAAATGCTCGACATTTCCCTGCGCCGCGAAGGGCACCGCGTCGAGACCGTGCAGAACGGACAGGCGGCGAAAAGCAAAATCGACGGCGCTCTCTACGATGTCATCGTCACCGACATCAAAATGCCGAACGTTGACGGCATCGAAGTGTTGCGCCACGCACACAAGGTTTCGCCCGATTCCGCGGTCATCCTGATCACTGCAGTCGACGACTATGAAGCTGCCGTCGAAGCGGTGAAAGCCGGGGGCGCTTCCGACTATATCCGTAAGAACCCTGGCTTGGTCGATGAGATCAAGCTGGCGCTGAAGCGTTCGCTCGACAAACTGGTTCTCAGCCGGCAGAATTTCGCCCTGCGTCGCGACGCGGCTACGCGCAATTCGCTCGACAACATCATTGGCTCAAGCGCAGCAATGGAGAAGCTCAAGCACACCGTGCGCACCGTCGCCTCGACGGCCAGCACAGTTCTCATCCACGGCGAAAGCGGTACGGGAAAAGAACTCGTCGCCCGCGCCGTACACGTCTGTTCTCCGCGGGCCACGGAAGCTTTTGTTTCGGTGAACTGCGGGGCTTTTCCAGAGACCTTGCTCG
>JASHRE010000388.1 GCA_030037515.1 Candidatus Sulfotelmatobacter sp. | reverse complement strand
CGAGCAAGTACTGCTGGCGCTGCCTTTAAGAACGATCTGCCGGGAAGACTGTAAGGGGTTGTGCCCGCAGTGCGGCAAAAACCTGAATCAGGAACAATGCTCCTGCACAGTTCCGGTCGAAGATCCACGCTGGGCGGCGTTGAGAGACATTCGCGGCAGGCTGGGATGAAAGCGAGCCGCCAGCGCTCAGCCGCCAGCATTCCGCCAGTGGACCTGAGCTGCCGTGCTTGCTGCCCAAGGTTTGAAGTGATTTCAGCTTAAGAATCAACCCGCACTCCGGGGTGGCTGAGTGCCGAGTGCTGAACGCTGTTTGCCAATCGGGAACCCCGCCCGTTCAACGAGGAATTTAACGATGCCAAATCCAAAAAGACGTCATTCTCAACGGCGCACCTCCACTCGGCGCGCGCATGATTCTCTCAAAGGCCGCAGCCTTTCCGAGTGCCCCAACTGTCACGAACAAAAGATGCCACATCGCGCTTGCCCCAAGTGCGGGTACTATAAGGGACGCGAAGTTCTGGAAGTCGAGGAAGCCAGCTAACTGCTCCACACCATGCCTAGCGTAATCGCGCTGGATGCGATGGGTTCGGACCGCGCGCCTAAGCCGGAAATTGAGGGCGCGCTGCATGCGGCACGCCAATACGGCGTCCGGGTACGTCTTGTCGGGCCGGAACCGGTAATCCGTGCGGAGCTCGACCGCCATCACTCGGCGTCCCGGCTTCCAATCGAAATCGTCCATGCCAGCGAACACATCACCATGGAAGACAAGGTGGAGGCCATCCGCGCCAAGCGCGATTCCTCGATGCGTATCGGCCTGCGTCTTGTCCGCGAAGGCCAGGCCGCCGGTTTCGTCACCGCCGGCAATACCGGCGCGGCCATGGCTACGGCCAAAATCGTTTTAGGGGCCGTCCCCGGAGTCGATCGTCCCGCTCTCGCCGCAGTTTTTCCCACCGCCCCCGGAACGGCGGCCATGCTTCTCGACGTCGGCGCGAACGTCGACTGCAAGCCGCACAACCTCGAACAATTCGCCGTGATGGGCGATATTTATTTTCGGGCGATGTTCGGCCGACGTCCGGGAACGGCCGGACCGCGCGTCGGCTTGCTCTCGATCGGCGAAGAAGAAACCAAGGGCAACGAACTGACCCGCGAGGCGTTCCGGCTTCTCAAACAGTTGCCGCTGAATTTCGTTGGCAATGTGGAAGGCCGCGACCTCTATAACGGCCACGTCGATGTGATCGTCGCCGACGGCTTCGTCGGCAATGTGGCGCTGAAGATTTCCGAAGGCGTGGCCAACCTGGTTCGGACCGCACTGAAAGAATCGCTCAAGGCGACCATCACCCGCCAGGTTGGGGCTCTGCTGTCCCGCAGCGCTTTTACGGATTTCAAAAAGCGGCTCGACCACACCGAGTACGGCGGAGCTCCGCTGCTCGGCGTGAAAGGCGTTTGCATCATCACGCATGGATCATCGAACTCCAACGCCATTAAGAACGCAGTCCGCGTCGCCGCCGAATTCGCGCAAAGCGGTATCAACGAATCGATCGAGCGCGGTCTTGCGGCCCTGCATCCGCTCGCAGTTCAGGCTGCACAGCCTGAATGAGCGAACCAAAAGGGCGCGCAGAATGGACGCCTGAGTAAGACACGAGCCCTGAAATCATGACCGAATCCAGCTCCATCGCGTTGCTGTTCCCCGGTCAGGGATCCCAAGCCGTCGGTATGGGAAAAGATTTGGGCCAGAAATATCCCATCGCGCGACAGACCTTCGAAGAAGCCGATGACGCGCTCGGCTACAAGCTCTCTGAGCTCTGCTTCGAAGGTCCCGAAGATCAACTCCGCCTTACCGAAATCACACAGCCGGCCATTCTCACCGTCTCCATCGCCGCTCTCCGAGTGCTTGAAAGGCTAATTCCCAAGCCAGCCTTCGTCGCCGGCCACAGCCTTGGAGAATATTCGGCCCACGTCGCTTCGGGCACGGTCTCTTTTGCTGACGCGGTCCGCACCGTTCGCAATCGCGGTAAGTACATGCAGGAAGCCGTTCCCCTTGGCGCCGGCGCCATGGCAGCGATCCTGGGAATGGAACTCGACAAGGTCAACGCGATCTGCAACGAGGCCGCGCAGGGCGAAGTTTGTGCGGCCGCGAACATCAACTCGCCGGAACAGGTCGTGATCTCGGGGAATACCGGAGCGGTTGAACGAGCGGTGAGGCTGGCCGAAGGACGAGGCGCAAAAAAAGCCAAGCTCTTGCCCGTCAGCGCTCCCTTCCACTGTTCGCTCATGAAGCCGGCACAGGATCGCCTGCAGGCCGACCTCGACAGACTGGTGATGTCGAAGCCCGTCTACCCCGTCGCATGCAACATCGATGCCGACCTGGTCGCCGCCCCGCTGAAAGCGCTCGACACGCTCGTCCGACAAGTTACGGGATCCGTCAAGTGGGAACAGTGCGTCCGTCTGCTGATTTCTCAAGGCGTCGAGACTTTCATCGAAGTCGGCCCGGGTAAAGTTCTTTGGGGATTGATGCGCCAGATCGATCGCTCCAAAACCAGCTTGACTGTCGGCGATGAGGCAAGCCTCGCCAAGACCCTTGAACACTTCAAAAAAGCGACCGTCTGAGGCCCGCCCCGCATTGATGCAGGTGCAGACTATGTAGGGGTGGACTCCCCAACACGCGAGTAATCTCGCGCCTCGCGCGTGATCTTGTCCATCCTCCAAAGCGCCGCAAACTCTGCTCATGCGGACAAAAGTCTTCCGGTCGTCGGTCTGGGAATCGGTCTGTTGCTTGGCCCGATTGCCACAGCGCAGATGCATCGCGGCCATGGCAAGGTTCCGATTGCGGAGTCGAGCATCGGAAGCCAACCGACATCGGCCGTGCGACGCACACGTATATTCGCGTCCTGCATGCCGTGCTGGTGCAGAGTGAGAGAATCGCAGGTCCACCTTACTCTGGCTGCGCCTTTGAAACCCGCTTGGCTGGCGTGGGTTTAGGGTCTGACGAAGGCAATGTCGGGCCGCAATCCCAATTCTGGGACCGCAGTGCCGATCGGCGGCGGCCGCATGAATCGCCATCGTCGACGTCTGCCAGCGCCTCGAACCCAGCCGGCGTTATGGCCACATCCTGACGATTACGCGTGGGAGATGGCAAAGTCCCTCGACGAGCAATGGGTGCACGCTATGCCGCCCAAGGCAAAAACGGTGCTCGTCGAAGCCGCTTCCAGAGGCTTTATCGATCTCGTGACCGCCGAAGATGTGGAAAGCAAAAATGGTCAACGCCGCAGACGGCGGCGGGGTCTCCGATAGCTGGGGGTGGCAGTGAGTTCTCCGGCAAGAATTCTTGCGGCTCGCACTTTATCAAAACTGG
>JASHRE010000387.1 GCA_030037515.1 Candidatus Sulfotelmatobacter sp. | reverse complement strand
ATTCCGATTCTCATGGTGACGGTCTACTTGTCCATTCAACTGGCAGCCGAAGCAAAAGCGGTGGGAGTTCGTGGCGTTTGCGCGAAGTCCGATATTGGATCGATCGTCGAGGCAGTGGAGGCTCTGTTAAATAATCGAACCTATTTCCCTGCCCCGCTGCCTCAAGACGGTGTCGCGACGTGAGTTCCTGCGTACAGGATTCGCTGTATTCAGTCTCATTTTCATGTCTGCCATCCTAAAAGACTTGTGTTGACGCGGATTTTTAGAATGTCTCGTTTTAATTCAGTATCTTTTGTTGAGAATCCGGAGCCCATGTCTGCGACCACTCGGATCCTACTGGTCGACGATCATCCAATCGTCCGGGAAGGTCTCCGCACAGTGCTGCAGCGGCGCGCAGGATGGGAAGTCATCGGGGAAGCTTCCAATGGGATTGAAGCGCTGGAGCAGGCGGAACGACTTCAGCCCGACGTGATGGTGCTCGACATCACGATGCCACGTTTGAATGGACTCGAGGTGTGCCGGCTGGCACGGCAGAAGACGCCGGCGACCGAAATTTTGTTTGTGACGCAACATGATTCGCCGCAAATGATGAAGGAAGCATTAAATGCAGGAGCTAAGGGCTATGTGGTGAAGTCCAATGCCGCACGCGATCTGGTGCGCGCCATTGAGGTGGTGAGTCAACATCAAACGTTTACAGCGATGGCGCGGGCCGAAAGCGGATCCCCAGACGCAGCGCCTCTCGTAAGGGGGAACCGTAAGGAGCAGCTATGAAAACCCGAATTCTGCTGGCAGATGATCACGAAATTGTGCGCCGCGGATTATGCGCCTTACTGCAAAGACACGAGGGCTGGGAAGTTTGCGGTGAGGCGATCGACGGACGGGAAGCAGTCGAGAAGGCCAAGCAGCTGAAACCCGACGTCGTCATTATCGATATTGGCATGCCCAACCTGAATGGTCTCGACGCCACTCGCCGAATTCTGCAGAACGAGCCCAGCTCCAAAGTGATCGTGCTGACCGTCACGGATGCCGATCAGGTGATCCGCGAGGCGCTGGATGCCGGCGCACGCGGCTTTGTGCTGAAGTCGGACGCGGCTCGTGATCTGGTTTCGGCGATTGAAGCTTTGCAAGGCAAACGCATGTTCTTCACTCCCCGAGTCAATGAACTGCTCCTTGCCGGATTCCTCGAGAAAGGACAAACCATGTCGAGAAATCAACCGCCCATGCTACCTACACTGACGGCCCGCGAGCGCGAGATCACGCAACTGCTGGCCGAGGGCCGGAGTTCGAAGGAAGCAGCTTCCTTGCTGAATCTGAGTACCAAGACCGTGGAAACGCATCGCAGCAACATCATGCGTAAGCTCAGTCTGCACTCGATTCGCGACTTGGTAGTTTACGCGATCAAGAACAAGATCATTCAGATCGACATGCCGCCGGAAGGCAACGATATGGCGGCGGCGATTCCCACTCAGCGAACCGATTCGCCAGTGTAGATGCCGTTCCGCGTTCGGACCTGAAGCCCACTATACCCGGGTGCGTTTGCAACAACTCGAACGGGGTGATAGTTGGCGCTCACATTCTGGACGCGAGGTGTGTAGGCGATCACATATTGATTGCGAATGTCGTGCGCCAGTTGCCGCGTGATGTCGCTGACCTGATCCAAGCTCGAGGGAAAAAATGCGGCACCGCCAGTGGCCTCGGCGAGCTGCTGCAAAGCTTGCCGGCCTTGCAGTTCCTGCCCCGTCAGGCCGATGGCATACAGCGTTGGCCCGTTTTTCTGCTCTAAATCCCGCATCGTCTCTTGCAGGGTGTCGCGGCTCATATTGTCCTGGCCGTCGGTGATAACGAGAAGCACCTTCTTGTCGAGGCGGGGGTTGTTTCGCAGGTGTCGCACGGAGGCGACAACGGCGTCGTACAGCGCGGTGCTTCCCTGGGTTGAAGCCTCATTCAAAGCCCGCTGCAACCGGCTGATGTCCGAGGTGAAATCCTGGTCGAGGTAGGAATTCTCGCTGAAGTTCACGATAAAGACCTGGTCGTCAGGATTGCTGGCGCGAATCAGATTGAGAACCGCCTGGTTCACCTCGCTGCGTTTGGTGCGCATCGACCCGGAGTTGTCGACCACGATTCCGATTGCGACCGGAACGTCTTGTCTGCGGAAGGAAGTGATAGTTTGCGGCAGACCATCTTCGAAAACCGAGAATGAATTTCGACTGAGATGCGTAGCCAGCTCGCCGTGCCGATCGACGACGGTGGCGTGCAGTACGACTTCATCGACCTGCTTCCTGAAAACGAAAGTTCCGGCGTCCTGGTCGGGATTGATGCCGCCAGATGGTTGCACCGTCTGCGTCTGCGTGGGTAAAACCTGAGCAGAGGATGGTTGCTGCGGAGCCGCGCTCGGTGTCGTGCCTTGCGGACTCTTCTGGGTGGGAGCGGAATTTGAGTTCGCTGGTGCCTGCGCAACTGGGGCGGCGTTCCCCGGTGAACTCTGACCCCCAGATCCCAAGACCGTGACCGGCAGCGTGGCACACAAAAAGACCGTGGTTGCAGCCGGGTGTTGCCGTGCCCTGCGGGCAATCCAGCGGAGGTGTCTGCACAAGGCGACCACAAACATCCTGAATTCCTCCTGGTCTTGGATGCCGCGCACGCCGCCCACGCAAACAAGATTTGGTGCCTGAGTCCTGTGCCGTGTAACTCATTTTCATTAGGGTCGCCTCAGGAATGCGGCTCACGGGAACTACTGCAAAACCCTGATTGCTGCCCTTCAGGAATGATCCAATGCTGTAGGCAAGGTTTGCTGAAGCCAACGTTTTCCGGCATTTCTGGGGCCTGCAAAGATGGAAAATTTACCCGCAACGGGCGAAGCGGGCAGTGCGGCAAGGCCTTTTTGCACAACGAATTAAAACTTTGGCAATTATTGTGCATCCCTGGATTGCTTCGCGGACTACATAACTAGATATTCATTTTCGATTTGTGTAGCTGTGGGGGTAAAGTATGAGCACGCTTCGAGTCTTAATTGCTGACGACCACGAGGTCGCCAGAAAGGGCATTCGTGCCCTGATTGAAAGCCATCCTGGATGGGAAGTCTGCGGCGAGGCAGCCGACGGGCGGGAGGCGGTTAGGGCCGCCGCCCGCTTAAAACCCGATCTGGTACTGCTCGACATTGGAATGCCCAGCCTCAACGGGTTAGATGCAACTCGCCAGATTCTGGCTGAGTCGCCCGATACTCGGGT
>JASHRE010000386.1 GCA_030037515.1 Candidatus Sulfotelmatobacter sp. | reverse complement strand
GAAAAGGAGGACCGTTGTGCGCTGCGGCTGGAACGCTTGCAGCCATAGCCAGGGCCGCGGCCAAAATCAGCCTCCTCCAAGATCCTGTTCCGGATTTGCCATTCATTAGGATATTCAAAATGCTTACCCTGCACTAACTCATCATGAGTGTCGCCCGCATCTCCATGGGCTGATAAATCAACCACACAGATGCCAGACTGATGAGCAGGCACACTGTGGCCCAAGGTACAAAAGCCCGCATCGGATGCTCGGCGCAATCGTCTTCCGCCAGACGTCGCGTCACCAGCAGCGAGCCGGCAAATCCGAGTCCAATAAGACAGAGCTCGATGGGCTGCACAAATCTCACCGGAATACCCGTCAGGCTCCAGTATGGACCCCCCAGAAAACTCCATCCCAGATTGGCCAAGGTACTCTGGGTCACGGGAATGAAGGTCAGCAGCCCGGTGAACAGGTGGAAGCCGTAGTGCGCCAGCCACATGCCGAAGCCAAGAGGGGCCAGCGCGTAACTATATCGGATCGCCAAAGGAACGAGTGGACGTCGGCTGCCTCCGAGAGCGCGAGTGGACCAAGTGGCAAGACCCAAGAGTACCAGCGGTTCGACGATGAGGAAGAATACGAAAATCACTCCCAGCACGGGAGCTTCGTGGCTGGCATGCATCGAGCGGGCTAGCCAGCGTTCCACCACGTAGACCGGACTCACCATTCCAAAGGCATTCAACAAAGCGCCGAAAGTAAACACGATCACGAGAGCGGTGAGGTCTTTGCGTCGCGAGAAGAGGCCAATACCGGAGCGCATGGGGTCGGTCATCAGCTCGCTCGCAGGCAGACGGCTGAGGATGCCGACGTTGTCATGAGGACAAGCATGAACACAATCCAGGCAGAAGGTGCAATCCATGTTTCCGGCTTTCAGCGGTTGGAAGAGCGCAAGTTCGCAGCCGCGCTGGATCACGACCAGATCCGGCCCGGCCTCCCGCCGTCCGCGAATGCAGTCTTTCGTCGCACAGTTCGTGCAGACCTGTTGATCGCGCACTCTCACCTCGAGAGGAGATACCAATGACGCGACAAAGTTGAATTGTCCAAGCGGGCAAACGAACTTGCAGAAGGAAGCGTGTTTGAACAGGCCATCCACGACCAGCACAGCAACGAAGTAGCCGACGATCAGCCACGCGGTCCACCATGGCGATGACCACAGATCGAACAATTCGTACGCAAACAGAATGGCCACGAACAGCCCAACTGCCAGCCATTTGTTCCGTAACCTGCGGGGCCAGTTGAGTCTGGGCCGGAAGAAACGTCGCATCATATTGCGAGCCAGCATGAAGGGGCAAGCGAAGCAGAAGAAATTCCCCGCAATCAGGATCACGAGGACTAGCAGGCCGCGGAAATGCACCCACGTCAGCGTAGTGGCCAGATTTTTGGGCGACAGCGAGGGCCCAAGCAGGCCATGCAGAATCATCACAACGCTTAGCAGAAGCAATGGAATTTGCAACAGAGTTCGGGCATGGCGCCAGCTTAGAACAGCATCCACGCTGGGAAGGCGCATGAGATCGAATGGTGCCGGCTCATCGACATCAAGCACCGGGTTGTAGGATTCATCCAACAACTACTTAGTTTCGACCCCCTTCAGTTCGATCTCACGTTCTGCCTTCTGGCCATTGGCCAGTCTGATATGAACCAATACGACCCAGTCGCCGGGCATTGTGAGTTCGATGTGGCCTCGATACTGCCCGGGAGACGACTCGGTCGCATCGCTAAACACAGGAGCCATACCCGGGTGCGACATATCGGCCTCAAGGCTCACGTGAGCGGCGGTCAGCGGTTGTGCGCCAGCATCCTTCAGGTGGAGAGCGACGTTGCAGATGCCCACGCGAACTGGCCAGGGAGAAACTTCCTGCGTCATGCTTACCTCAGGAGCCACCTGGCGATGACACCCATTTGCGGCGAACAGGTTCAGATACGCTATCAGCAATACGGCCCGCAGCCCTTGTGACATCGGTGAAAAACTACAGACTCTCCAGTTTGCAGCTCCAGGCCAGATTTCCGCCCAGATTTCTAAGGAGTACTTTCTCCCCGGTTACGCAGCGGCAGTACTTGGCGCCTCTTCCGGATGCCAAGCACATGTGCAGTCAGCGTGTTGCACCTCTCCCTCCGGAGGGAACATGTGGTAGTACATGCCGATCACCATCGGGATGAAGACGATCGTGTTGTAGATCAGATGCAACTCAACCCGAGGAATCCAGAGCTGTAGAAAACTGACCGGCACCGGCGAGTGAAACCAATAATGACCGGTGAGAGCCTGGTACTGCAATACGCCGTGCTCAATGTGGTGCCAGAACTGGATCCAGAATGCCACCATCCACCAAGTGTGTGCCACGCCGGTGAATCCTTTCCGAAGCACCCAGAGCCCAATCAGCATAATCAGAGCGTAGCCATAATGCAGCGTCTCCGACTTTACGAGCCATGGGTAAACCAGACCAAGCATTCCCAAGGCCTTCGGCCGCGGCCAGTGCAGTACGTAAACTTGATAAGCTTGAAAGAGGTGCTCGCCCCAGTGCCCGATCACGATCGCCATGAAGACCAAGAGAGCGGGCTTGTGCCAACAAGTGTTCAGCTTTTCATACAATCCCGGCTTTCTTGGCAAGGCTATATTTTCTGGATGAACCGTTGCACTGGAAACCGCCATGAATCCCCCTTCCCACGAGTGGAGCCCTCAAAAAATGTGACTACGATCACACCGCGTCGTTCTCAGGTCAATAATGGTTTCGCATTACGCCAGAACAAGACGTTCGCAAGCTCGCGCGCTTTTTGTGTTGGACTTCTTGCCTGAAGCCCTTACCGCTCTCAAAAACGGAAATTAGTTTCCAGGAAGATCAGTTGCCCATCCTGATTCTTGGGGTAAATCGCAGAAATGACCCCTTTCCCCCAGGCATGGCCGTAATAGAAAGTGGCTGCGAAGGAACGGGTGAACTGGTAGTCCGCACTAAGATCCCACACGTTGGCCAAGCCGCGGTTCTTGTTGCTCGGACGACCTGTAAATCCGAACGTGTTGGGCTGAAACGCACCTCCGCCCGAGTACCAAAGATCCGACGCATTGGCTAAGCGAAGCGCATGAATTTCGCTCCGCAGCGCCAGCTTCCCGACCGGCTTCAGGTTGAAGGTCGTGTAGAGATCCTCATTATTCATCATGTTATAGAAGGGGAATCGGGCATATTGGCGCGGCGTCGGCAGGTCTTGAAAGAAAGTGCCGTGACGCGTGTCGCTGGCATTACCGTCGCCGCTGCCGTAGGAGTATCCGATGCTAAGCCATGGTTTCACACGCAAAGGTGCCTGCCATCCTGTCTCCGCGACGAATGCACCAGCGTGCTGCGTCAGCGCTCCCCACGAACCCGTTTGCACCGCGCCCCAGACAAGAAAGTCGAAGTCTCCGGCGTCGTGAATGTGGGCCACATGCGCGTAGTCCGCTCCCCAGGTGGCGATCTCGATCTTGCCGAAATCGGCGGCGCGAACTGAAGCTGGACGATTGTCGGTCTTCAATACCGTCGTCCGATGGTCAATGTAGCCGATGGCGAATAGGCGGAAATCGCCTGCATTGTGTTCATCGCCAACTTGACGCGTGTAGGCGCCATAGTAGCTGTCGACGTCCAACTCATCCATGCCTTTGACTTGAAACACGCCTTGCGTAGGACGTGAGCCAAAGAAAGTCAGATTATTTCTTCCGGAGTTCAATGAGACCTGCAGGCCATCGAATGACCGCTGGACCGCTGTAAAACCGAAGTTGGAAATCAGCCGGCTGGAGATACGCGACTGCACGAGGCCGGCTAGCATCTCGTCTTTGGGCTTTACCTCCAACCCGTCGAAATATTCGAACCGTCCGATCTTCAACCCGAACGGCCCAAGGTTCTTGAAGTTCGCGAATGCCTGTTTGACAAATCCGTTGGCAACATTGGTGTGGTTGTTATTCGCGGCGTAGTAGCTTCCGCCGAGTCCGAGTTGCCCCTGCGGCGCAGCAATGACGGCGTCGTTTGGCAAGCCGAGAATCGAGGGCTGCTCCCCTTCAACGAACCAGTCGAACTTCTCTCCCGTTTGCCCGATTCCCACGCGCAACAAAGAATCCCAGAAGCCGTAATCGCTGTCTCCGGTCGGCGCCTCAAACCAATACCAGCCCTCCGCGCGAGTGCGCCAATTCACGGAAACTTCGAGCGGCCCCAGATTGTGCTTGGGAGCTGCAGCGTCCTGAGTCTGCTTAGCGGTCGACTCCGGTTGGGTTGGTTGCGCGGGGGCAGGGTCCTGCGCAAACATAACTGCCGACAAGACAACAACGCTGCACAGATACTGCGCGAGTTTCATCGCAACTCCTGATTCTTCGAGCCAACCCAAAAAAAACGACCTGGCAGGGACGTGGAAAAAT
>JASHRE010000385.1 GCA_030037515.1 Candidatus Sulfotelmatobacter sp. | reverse complement strand
CCACACTCCGTACGCCGCGCGGCCCATGGGACGAACGTGGCTTTCGTCGAACCGAACGGCCATGCCTTCATGCGAAGCGAGGAAGATGATCTGATTACCATCGGTCACACGCGCAGCAACGAGCTCATCGCCTTGCTCGATTCCGATGGCCATAATGCCGTTGGAGCGCACGTGCATGAATTCGCGCAGTTCGGATTTTTTGACAAGCCCGTTGCGCGTGGCAAAGAAAATGTATTTTTTTTCTTCTTCCAGATTGCGCACCGCGAGCATGGTCTTCACGTTTTCGCCCGGCTGCAGTCCGACAAGGTTGCCGATGTGCTTGCCGCGTCCAGCCGCGCTCACGTCGGGAATCTCATAAACTTTCAGCCAGTACACGCGTCCCGTATTGGTGAAAATCAGAATGTAAGCGTGCGTTGAAGCCAGGAACAGATGCTCGACAAAATCTTCGTCGCGCGTCTTCATCCCCGTGCGGCCCGTGCCTCCGCGGCGCTGCATGCGGTAAGTCGAGATGGGTGTCCGCTTCAGATATCCGGAGTGGCTGACCGTCACCGCGACCTGCTCGTCGGCGATCAGGTCTTCGAGAACGATTTCCGCCGCTTCGTCTTCAATCCGCGTGCGCCGTTCGTCACCGTAATTCTTCTTGATCTCTTCCAGCTCCTTGATGATGACGCTGCGCAACTTTTTCTCCGATGCCAGAATCGACTGGTACTCGGCGATGTTGCCGCGCACTTCTTTCAACTCGTTCGAGATCTCGTCGATCGACAGCTTGGTCAACCGGTGCAATTGCAGTTCGAGAATCGCATCCGCCTGCTTCGCCGTGAATGGCTTTTCAGGATCGACCTTCGGGGCGCGGCCTGTGGTGTTGATATCGATCTTCTTGCCGCCGAAATACAGCACCAAATTCTCGCGCGCTTCGGCGCGATTCGCGCTGCCGCGAATGATCGCGATCACATGGTCAAGATGATCGAGCGCGGTTAAATAACCTTCGAGAATGTGCTCACGTTCTTGCGCTTTGGCCAGCAAAAACGCCGTGCGCCGGCGTACCACGTCGATCCGGTGCTCGATGAAATACTTGATCGCTTGAATCAGCCCCATCTCGCGTGGCTGTCCGTGGACCACCGCCAGCAAGATCATCGAAAAGCTTTCCTGCATCTGCGTGTGCTTGAAGAGCTGATTCAAAACGATCTGCGGTTCGGCCCCGCGTTTCAGTTCAACCACAATCCGCATACCTTCGCGATCGCTTTCGTCGCGAACATCAGAGATGTCTTCGATGTCTTTGTCGTTCACCAGTTGCGCGATGCGTTTAATCAGCACCGACTTGTTCACCTGATACGGGATTTCAGTAACGACAATGGCCTGCCGGTCCTTGGTGAGATTTTCGATCGATGCCTTGGCGCGCATCATGAATCGCCCGCGGCCCGTCTTGTACGCATCAAAAATTCCCGCCCGCCCGTGGATGATCCCCGCTGTCGGAAAATCCGGTCCTTGCACGAATTTCAGAATTTCCGCGAGTTGCGCGTTGGGATTGTTGATCAGCGTGATCGTCGCATCGACCACTTCGGTCAGATTATGCGGCGGAATGTTCGTCGCCATGCCCACTGCGATTCCGTTCGAGCCGTTGATCAATAAATTCGGAATGCGCGTCGGCAGCACCACCGGCTCGGCAGTCGTTTCGTCAAAGTTCGGAACGAAATCAACGGAGTCTTTTTCGATGTCGACCAGCATCTCCTCGGCAATCCGCGTCATACGGCACTCGGTGTACCGATAGGCCGCAGGGGGATCGCCATCGACGGAACCGAAATTTCCCTGCCCGTCGATCAGCGGGTAGCGCATGCTCCACGGCTGCGCCAAACGCACCAATGCGTCATACACGGCGCTGTCACCGTGGGGATGGTACTTTTTCAGCAGCTCGCCAACCACTCCGGCGCATTTTGAATGCTTGCGATTGTGCAGCAGCCCCATGTCGTGCATGGCGTACAAAATCCGCCGGTGCACCGGTTTCAGTCCGTCGCGAACGTCGGGCAGCGCACGGCCGATGATCACCGACATCGAATAGTCGAGATACGACCGCCGCATCTCCTCTTCAATGTTGACGGGTTGAATGTTGAGGGCGCCGGGACCACCGTCGCCGCCGTTGGGAGGATTTAGAGGTAACTGTGGATTCTGCTCGTCAGGCATAAATTTAGTTCGCAGCCGTTAGCGTTATGGCGTCCGCTTAAAATGAGAATTTAGATTCAAGCGCCTTGTAAATGATTGCATTTACAGGATGTTATCTGCCCTGGGAACTGTTTTTATTATACCATGTTTCGGCCCTTGGGAGGCCGGCTGGGAAGACAGGAAGACAACGGGGTTGAGCCGTGACCTATGGCCCGACAATGACTTCGTTCGGCGAGCCCGGAAGTTGGAATTGAACGCCGCGAGCGCGATTCGCGCTCATTGTCTCTGCCACATCCAGCGAAGAAAGCTCGATCCTCTTGTTCCACGATCCATCGATGTAGTACTTCGCTTGGGCGTACAGCACCCCATCGGCTATGGTGTAACTGGTGATCTCTTCCCGGCTGCCATTGCGAAAGACAAGAATCGTCGCCAGCGGCGAGACCGAAGCTCGGGACGTCTCGACCGCTCCCGGACGCAACGCCGACATGGCAGCACCGGAATCGCTGTTACCGGAACCTTCTTCCCCGCTTACCCGAACGTAGCGGTCGCCCTGCAATTCAATCAGCAAAGGCTGTGCCGGAGAAGGAAACTGTGCCGTGGAGGCCTCCGCCCGCGCGTCCGGCTGTTGAATCACGACGACCGGCGGCCCCGCGGGAGGATATTCGGTGTAATTGTCGGGGAAAGGCGAGTCCCAATACCCCAATCCGAGAGGATACCCGCCCCAATATCGACCACCATGCTGCGCACCAAATCCCCGCGCCAAGCGCGGGCCGACATGGGCACCGGAAAATCCTCGCTGCGCCATCGCTGCCGAACAACCGAAAGCCAGCAGCGGAATTACAATAAAAGTCAGCTTTCGAACCACGCGTTCGCCTCACCGTCTCCTGAGATTATAATTTCTTTCGGGCTGCGATTCACCATCAAGGATTCACCCATGAAGTCTGCCATCCGCTTCGCGACGCTCGCCCTGGTTCTGGTCCTGGTCGCGATGGTCTCGGCACTAACCGCCATGCGTTTCGCCATTCACGGGCAGGAGGTTGCCGTTCCCGAGCTGGTCGGCCTCACTCCCGCCGAGGCGGAACGCGTCACCGCCGGCTCTGGATTGCAGGTCTCCATTGAGCGTCAGTACTACAGCCCCAACATCCCCGACGGTCGCATCATGTCGCAATTGCCGCTCCCCGGCGTAAAAGTCCGCCGCGGATGGCAAGTTCGCGTGGCCCAGAGCCTCGGACCCACGCGCGTTCGCATCCCCGACGTCACCGGCCAAAGCGAGCACGCCGCCGAATTAAATATCCGCCGCCGCGGCCTCGACATTGCGTCTACGGCAGAGTTGGACGTGCCTGACATTCCTGCAGATCAGGTTATCGCGCAAAGCCCTCCGGCGAATACCGCCGACATCCTCGCGCCCAATATCAGCTTGCTGCTCACCACCGATTCCCAGCCGCAGGCTTTCGTCATGCCAAGCTTCCTCGGACAGCCGCTCGGCACCGTCAGCCAGGCTCTGGAGAACGCCGGATTCAAACTCGGCAATGTAACCATGGCTCCGCCGGCGATCTCAGAAATTCCCGACCCGAACGCTTCTTCCACTCCATCGCCACAGGCCACTCCGATCACTTCGCCAGCCACCCAAGCTACACCTGCTGCAGCCCCCATTCCAGCACAAACTTCATCGCCAACCCCACCGCAACCTTCTCCCGCAAGTATTGTCGTCGTGCAATGGCCGGCGCCCGGACAGAAAATCTTCGCCGGAGCGGTTGTCACTCTGCAAGTCCGTTAACCACAAGGAGACCACCATGTCCTACGTCGATGTCGGAAAAGAAAACTCGACTTCCATTCACCTGTACTATGAAGACCACGGCAGCGGCCAGCCTGTTGTGCTCATTCACGGATATCCCCTCAGCAGCGCCTCCTGGGAAAAACAAGTCCCGGTTCTCCTCGAAGCCGGATATCGCGTCATCGCCTACGATCGCCGCGGATTCGGGAAATCCAGCCAGCCCGCCACCGGCTACAACTACGACACGTTCGCCGAAGACCTGCACAAGCTCGTCACACATCTGAAGCTGAAACACTTCACGCTCGTCGGCTTCTCCATGGGCGGCGGTGAAGTCGCCCGTTACATCGGCCGGTATGGTACCAAGGACGTGAGCAAGGCGGTCATCATCTCGGGCGTTCCACCGTATCTGCTCAAGACCGCCGACAATCCTGAAGGCGTCGATGAGAGCGTCTTCAAAGGCATCGAGAAAGCGGTTGCCGCCGATCGCTACGCCTTCTTCACCCAGTTTTTCAAGGACTTCTACAACACGGATGTCAATCTCGGGAAGCGGGTCAGCGAGCAAGCCGTGCAGGCCAGCTGGAACGTTGCCTCCATCGCCTCGGCTACAGCCAGCCTTGTCTGCGTTCCGACGTGGCACGAAGATTTTCGCCAGGATGTCGCGAAAATCGATGTGCCCACGCTCGTCATTCACGGCGACGCGGATCGGGTTGTGCCCTTCGCATCGGCCGGTCAGCGCACCGCCCGACTGGTGAAAGGAGCGGAACTCGTCGTGATCAGAGACGGCCCGCACAACGTCGCCTGGACTCACGCCGACGAAGTCAACGCCGCGCTCACGCAGTTCTTGGCCAGAGGCACAGCAAAAACGGTAAGAAGAGAAAAAGAAGAAGCCGTCGCCTAAAGCGAGGGTGCCCCCACCCTTGTCCTGGCGCTTTTTGCGGCGACGGGGTGGGGATTTTGACTTTCGGTGCGTGAAGGACCGTGCATTCGTCCGTGCCTTGCCCACAAGCCCGCGTCACCCACCAGATCATCGGTGTTCTGATGGACGAAAATCTGCTCATGCGAATTGGGATCGTCGAACTCACGCCGGAAGCCGACATCACGGTCAGTTCCCTCGTCTTGCAGGGGCATGAATGGAAACGTCGGTTCACCATAGAAGAACGACGCCCTGCCAGGGAGCCCGGGAGCTCTCCGCTTGCCATCTCCCCTAACCCCCGGCATAATAAGAGTTTGTCTTGACCTCGCCGGACTCTTCCGGAAACAAAGGAAATTCGAGTGTTAATGATTCGTCTGGCGCGCACGGGTGCGCGCAAACAACCGCATTATCGGATCGTAGTGATCGAGAAGGCGCGTGCGCGCAACGGCCGTCCGGTGGAAATTGTCGGGACCTATAATCCCCGCTCTAATCCGGCGAGCATCGAATTGAAGCGCGATCGTGTCGACTACTGGGTTTCGAAGGGCGCCCACATGTCGGAGCGCGTCAACAAGCTGTATGCCAAGGCTCCGGCCGCGGCTGCTTCCGCGCCCACCGGCTCCGCCGCTTAATTTTTTGCGGAAAAAAGGAGTGGGTGCCCCATGTCTCGCCGCCTTTGCGAAACATGGGCATCAAATTGGAGATTGCGGCTGCTGGCCGTGCCAGATATCGCCGACAAAGCCGTGGCTTTAACCGCTACGGGCGAGAAACCGTAATAGGATTTCCGAAGCTCAGAACTATAGACATGCCTGACTCCTCTCCGGATGTTTGCGCGTTGATCGAGCGCATTGCCAAATCGCTGGTCGACACGCCCGACGATGTTTTCGTCGAGCTTTTCGACGATGGCGTCATCGAGCTCGAAGTGGCCGAGAACGACGTCGGCAAGGTCATCGGACGCCAGGGGCGCACCGCCCGCGCTCTGCGCACTCTGCTGAACGCGGCCGGTTGTCGGGCCCGCAAGCGCTACCAGCTGGAGATTATCGAGTAGGAACGTCGGGCCGCCGAACTACGGGCGAAGCTCTGACGCTTGCTGGTTTGGTGGGACACGACCTTAGTCGTGCCGTATGGAACAAAAAGATTTGCGGCTTTGGACCTGAGGGTAGGTTGAACGCGCGGCAGCGCGGCCTGGAACAGGAACGATTGTTTGTGGAAGAGCGGCCCTTCAGGGCCCGTTAAGCGCGGAATATTCGAGTGGGCTTCAGCCCCTGGGGGGGCGGTGGATCAGAATGGATCGGAAGCCACTTGCGAACCCGCCCCGCGGGGGCGGGATGTGAGAGCCCGGCACGGCGGTCGCCTGGAGAGTCCTGCAGGGACGGCACGGAGCGGAGCTTCCGAGGGCGAGGAATTTGTGACTCTGGCTCGCTTGGTGAAAACGCAAGGCCGGCGTGGCGAAGTGGGCGCTGAAGTTCACAGCGACGTTCCGGATCGCTTTGCGCCTGGAATGAAGGTGTATGCGCTGACAGCAACGCGCCGCGCACTGGAGATCGAAGATCTTTGGCCGCACAAGGGACTGCTGATTTTCAAGTTCGCTGGCGTCGACTCGATCTCCGACGCCGAGAGAATTGTCGGCGCGGAGTTGCAAGTCCCGCGTACCGAGCGCGCACAGCTTGAGCCGGGCTGGACGTACGTCAGCGATTTGGTCGGGTGCGCGTTATTCGATCATAGCCGCGAAGTCGGACGGATCGAAGATGTGCAGTTCGGAGCAGGGGAAGCGCCTCTGCTGATCATTGGGAGCGCGGACAAAAATTTCGAAATTCCGTTCGCTGAGGCGTATCTTGAGCGCGTCGATCTTCGGCGGCGGCAAGTGCGAATGCATCTTCCGCCGGGAATGCTTGAGATCAACGCGCCGATGACGGAAGAAGAAAAGCGCGAGCAGTCGAGAGATTTGAAAGGGCGCGGCTTCAAGCCGCGCCGCCGTAATCGTGGGCTTTAGCCGAGTTTTTGGCTCGGCGATCTCGGCGGTCATGAATTTTGGGTTCGCAAAATGAAGGCCGACATTGTCACTATTTTTCCGGACTTCTTTCGCGGACCGCTCGATTACGGCATCACGCGCCGGGCGCAGGAAATGGGCCTGGCGAAAATCGAAGTCCACGATCTGCGCCAGTTCACGCACGATCGGCACCGTACCGTGGATGACCGCCCATTTGGTGGCGGCGAGGGCATGGTGCTTAAGCCGGAACCGATCTTTGAATGTTTGGAACCGCTGCAGTTGGCTTCTCGCGACCAGCGACGCAATGGTGCTGCAGGTGAAAGCGTCATTCTGCTTTCCGCGCAGGGTGGGCGATTCAATCAGAAGATCGCGGCTGAATTGGCGAATCTCGATCGCCTCGTGCTGATCTGTGGGCGCTACGAAGGCGTAGACGAGCGGGTCTCAGATTTTCTGGCCGACCTTGAACTTTCCATCGGCGACTACGTGCTCAGCGGCGGAGAACTCGGCGCCGCCGTGATCCTCGAGGCGGTTACGCGCTTGCTTCCGGGCGCAGTGGGCAATGAAGCTTCCACGCGCCAGGAATCATTCACCGCGCATAACGCGGCAGGCAAGGTTGCGGACAGACGCGAGGTTACGAAGAATGACGGCCCCGATTCGACCTGCGGCTCCGGCGGATTGCTTGACTATCCGCACTACACGCGGCCGGCGGAATTTCGTGGCATGAGCGTACCCGAAGTGCTGATCAAGGGCAATCATCAGCAGATTCGCCGCTGGCGCCGCGAGCAGGCGTTGAAAAAGACCCTGCGCAACCGCCCCGATTTGCTCGAAAGCGCCAGGCTGAGCGACGAAGACAAAAGGCTTTTCGAACACATGAAATAGTTCCGCATTGTCATCCAGGGCGCAGCGAAGGACCTAGGCATCCTGCCGGTACTGGCAAACTGCATGGCTCCTGCGCTTCGCTCATAACGACAAAAACGTTAAAGGTTAGAAATCAAGAGGGACAGAACATGTCAAATCTCATCATTGAAAAACTCCTGGCGAAAACCAAGCGCACCGACCTGCCCGACTTTCATCCGGGCGACACCGTCCGCGTTCACGTGAAGATCAAAGAAGGTGACAAAGAGCGCCTGCAGGCCTTTGAAGGCGTCGTAATCAAGCGCGATCATGGCCCCCAGGCCAGTTTCACGGTGCGCAAGATCAGCTTCGGACAAGGCGTGGAGCGCATTTTCCCCATAAACTCTAAAGTGATCGACAAAGTAGACTTGGTCCGTTCGTCCAAGGTTCGCCGCGCCAAGCTCTATTACCTGCGCAACCTGCGGGGCAAAGCCGCCCGCCTGCGCGATGTGGAAAAGGCCTAAGCACTCCCCACGTCAGCCGCAGGTTACTAGCGCCCCAGGCTCGATGCGGAGCGTCGCTTGGCGGGACAGCCGAGGGCGGCTGTTCCCACATGAGCGCATTCTTCGCTTGCAAGATTTTCTTCGCTCGACGAAGATGATGGGCAAGGCCCCTCTTGCCCTCTTCGACCGAATCGCCGTCCCTGCGTCCACCTTCGGCTTCGGCGGCCAAGCTGCGTCTGTTGAAAAGGTTACGCTGCACGCTACGCTATGAAAAGAAAGCTTGGGACCAAGGCGCGGTCCGCATTGCCGGCGTGGATGAAGTCGGCCGCGGCTCTTTGTTCGGACCTGTCGTAGCTGGCGCCGTCATCCTCGATCCTGCGTATCGCGTGCGCGGCCTGCGCGACTCCAAACTGCTTCTTCCTGGCCGCCGCGAGGTGCTGGCGCAGCGCATCCGCGAGCACGCCATCGCCTGGGCCGTCGCGGCGGTCGATTCCGCGCGCATTGATCAGATCAACATCTATCAGGCTTCGCGCGTTGCCATGCGCGAAGCGGTCCTGCAGCTCACGCCTGCCGCCGATCACCTCCTGATCGACGCAGTCAAGATCGATTGCGATCTCCCGCAGAGGGCGATCATTCACGGCGACGCGCTTTCGGCCTCCATCGCCGCCGCATCGATCCTGGCGAAGGTGGAGCGCGACCGCATGATGTGCGAATGGGATGGTATGTTCCCCATCTACGGTTTGGCATCGAACAAGGGCTACAGCACGCCTCGTCATCTTGCGGCGCTGCGCGAGCATGGACCGAGCCCGCTGCATCGGCAGTCGTTCGCGCCGGTCTGGCAGAACCCTGTGCCGCAGGAGGCATTCGCCTTTATGGAAGGGGAGGTCAGCGAGCAGGCGATTGCCGACGATAATGACGCGGAACTCGTTGAATTGCGGAGGGATGCGGCTGACGAGCTGGCTGGATAGCCACGCGCAACCCGACCCGTCCGGTATTCCCGCAGGAACGCAGCATACAAGATTGTATGTACAAGAGTTCGAGGCATCGATGACGCAAGAACCGCAAATGGACAAAGCACGCGCAGGCGGACGCACGTCGGCGAGCCGGACTTCGCGCGACCGAAGCTCACTCGGCCGCCCTTCTTCCACAACGCCGTCAACTCTTCAGCGCTCAGCCAGGCGCTCCGCGGCCAGCAGCCTTTTCCCGACGAGCAAACCGGGGAGACTCGACATCCGCGCCTCGGCGAACGATCGCAAACGTTCGAGAGTTGCGGTCGCGAACCCGGAGTTCTACCGTCCGTTGAAAAAGCCCATCACGCTGCGTCTCGACGCCGACGTGCTGGCATGGTTCAAGAAAGATGGCCGCCGGTATCAGACCCGCATCAACCAGGCTCTTCGCCAGGCCATGGAGCGGGAAATGAAAAAGTAGGATCAATGTCCGGAGTCGCCCGTGGCCGGAAGCTCCTTGAGGCTGCTCTCCGATGGTTGAGGAACCACGACCGGCATGGCGGGCGGCCCGCTTCATTACAAGTAGTTCTATGCAGAGAGATGGAAATCAGGCACAATCTAGCGTTAACGGAGGGGCGGGGCCTTGAAGATCTCGCAAAAGGGGCTATATGCGCTGCAGGCGACAATGACCTTGGCGCGGCGGCATCACGAGGGGGGCGCCATCAAGATTCGGGATATCGCCGCCGAGAGCCGTCTGCCCGAAAAGTTTCTGGAATTGATTCTGCTGGAAATGAAGAATGCGCGCATCGTCGACAGCGTGCGCGGGGCGCGCGGGGGCTATCGCCTGCGTCGTGATCCCAGCCAGATTCCGCTGAGCGAGATCATCCGTTTGATCGACGGGCCGCTCGCGCCTTTGGGAGATGCCGAGCAGTTGCGCACTCTGATCGCAAAAGATGCAGATCATCGTCCCCTCTACGAAATCTTCCTTGCCGTGCGTGACGCAGCCGCCAAAATCCTCGAGAACACCACGATCGCGGACCTGATCAGTGAAAGCAAAAGCAAGAAAGGCAAGCCGAAAACGGCAACCCACTAAGGGCATCATCCTCAGAACTCCCGAGCAGAAACCAATCTTAAGAAACCCCACTTCTGGCAAACTGGCCAGAAGTGGGGCACCCCTCGCGCGTAACATGCCGAATCAGGCAGCTGCGAACACGCGGTAACCATTGGACAACCGTCTCTATCTGGGTGACGCCGCCCTCCGAACGTTCGACCAAGCGACTTCACGGTCAACGAGTCCCGCATCTGACAACGCATACCGTGGCGCATGCCATGCTGGAGCGCGCCATTTCGAGCAACGGAAAGCTGCTCAACGCCAGGTCCCCCGAAGCGCAGCATTCTGCTGCTCGGAACGGAGAAAAGCAAGTGATTCGCGCGCTGAAACTAGAGGGTGCGCCGGCGCTGGCGCTGGTCGCGCCCTAGAACCTCGCGCCGTCATATGACGGACGATTTTCGAAACAGCTTGCGGGATAAGGCTTTCGCCGCATTTTCACAGGCAAGTAACAGCTGCGCTCTTGTTGCGAAGATCCCTTGTTTGCGGCGAATTTCTTGGCAAAACCGCGCCCAATTTGGGCGTTTGGCGAGAAAGTGATGGCAGGACTGCACCAAGATTGGTCATCTGCCTGTGGACAGGCTGCACTCCGTTGAAAAATAGGTACTTACAAGTGCACAATTTCCATTGACTCAAAAAATAGAAGGAGTAAAAAGGCAATCGTTCTTTGACAGCTTCTTAAGTTTTTCCGGTTGGTGCGGCGTCCGGGGCTCAAGCAAAGTCACCTTTTTAACCGCGAGGTCAGGAAGGAGGGCGAGCAAGGGTCTATAGCAAAGCGCTGGTCGAGGAGAACAAGAAGACCAAGTCAAAGGCAAGATAGAGTTCCGAGGCGCAGGGTAGGTTTATCCGGTTGGCGGTGAGCCCGGAGCCCAAGCAGAGATCGCGCGCAGCAGCCCGCAAGGGATGCCGCGAAAGCAGGTCGAGCAAGGGTCAAACGCGAGCTACTGGCCGAGACGAATGGACCCGGCATCACCTCGGAACTCTTAATTCTTTATTCACTTGCCGTTCGCAGATTGCGGTGCTAGCCTCTCCCCCGGTCATAAGTTCTATCCCAGGTGAGCCCCGGGCCCGTTGCAATCAGGGCCCGGCGACCTGTCCCGGTCGGCGTCCCTGCTCAGCTTGTCCAGTCAGTTCTCGGGTACCATCTCGCTGACTTCCTCGGAGCGCGCGCTTTCATTCGCGCGGACATCCACGGCGGAAACCGAGTAGAAGTACGCTTTCCCAGGAACAGTGGTGGCGTCGCGGTACGCCGGCGTCTTGATCAATTCCGAATTCAGTTTTACAAGCTGGCCATTTTCCTCGCGGCGATAGACGTTATAGCCGGCGAGATCGGGGTCGCTGTCGGGCGCCCAG
>JASHRE010000384.1 GCA_030037515.1 Candidatus Sulfotelmatobacter sp. | reverse complement strand
TCCAAATCCAATTTGCGAAGCCACGAACCATTTCCAGTCGATCAACTTATCCATTAACGGATTGATGACGCCGAGAGTGCTGTGCAGCAAACCGGTCCAGATGAGTGGAGCGACAATGCCGCCCAGCAGAATAGGCCGGCGGGGAAACATGGGCAACATTACCCCATAAAGAAGGCCGACAAGCACGGAGGCGACGAGGTGGATAAGCGTGGCGATGACCAGGAGAGGGGCATGGAAGGCTGTCAGGTCAGACATCGGAAGCCTGAGGGCTTGCGCGTAGACGATGGAGGCCAAAAGGTTAATCGGATACCAGACGCTGTGGTACGCCAGAACTCCGTACAGGATCGCGAGCAGGGCCATCGCTGCGGCTCCTGCCAAACCGCCTTTGATGCCCGCCGTATAAGGGTAAATCTCGAGGGGAATCCTCGTACGCTTTATTTCCGGGTCAATCTGCACGCGAGCCACTTCCTCCTTGCGCGCCAACAGTGGAGAGACCTCGGCTTCGACCGGAATGAGTTCGCAGGCTTCATCAGGTAAAACCTGCCCGAACCAGCCCACACCAGCGACGACGCTGAGCGCGGCTCCGACGACGCTTACGGCGGCGCTGGTCAGCAAGCCGGCGAGCACCAGGGTCAGACCGAATGCAAAAACGATGGGCCATACGCTCGGTGCGGGGATCTCGACGGCTTCCGGGGTGTTTGGCGACTCGGGTTTAGGCTCATGTCCCATTTTTTAAATGTTCTTACCGGCCGACGATATAAACCGTGGTGAAGACGGCCACCCACACGACATCGACGAAATGCCAATAGAGCACAAAGACCTCCACTTTTTCTGACTGCTGCGGGCGGACTTTGGATGCGAGCGCAAACAGCATCACAGTCGTCAGTCCCACCAGACCTACGAGCACGTGGAAGGCATGAAGCCCAACGAGAGAGTAGTAGGTTGTGCCAAAGAGATTGGTGGCAATGGTCAAACCGCGCTCATAAATGAGGTGGTGCCACTCAATCCCTGTGCCGATCAAGAACTTTGCACCCAGAGCTAGCGTAAGAAACCAAAACAGTTTGAAAGCCAGCATCCTTGCTTGCCGCAGCGCCCGCACGGCCAGGTGGATGGTTATGCTGCTGGAAAGCAGGCACACAGTGTTGAATATGGGAACTTCCAAAACCTCGCGTGGCGTAGGCCCACTGAGGCTTCGACCGATGTAGAAAATGTAAGCGACCAGAAAAATCACAAAGATCGCCGACTCCGCCGCGATCAGGCAGAACATGCCGACCGGACCTCGCGGGGGAGGAGCCCAGGTTCCACCCGCCGGTATGGTTGATGCTGCTGTGGCCATCAGTTTCCTAACCTTATAGATATTTCCAGTCGGGGTCCTCCGGATGCTTGAAGTCCCAAAGTGGGCGGGCGCTCTTCACTTCCGGAATCTGCGCGAAATTGTAGACCGGGGGCGGAGAGGTGGTGGCCCATTCCAGGGTCCAGCCATCCCAGGGATCGCGTCCGGCGCGGGTGCCCTGGAAGTATGACCACACCAGGTTGATCGCGAAGCACGCAATCCCGAGCGCCTGAAACGCTGCTCCGACGCTAATCACGATGTTCCAATATTCCCAGCCGCGGCCCGGCTCGTAGGTATAGATTCGCCGCGGCATTCCGAGCACTCCGACAATGTGCATGAAATCGAACGTGAGGTGGAATCCGATGAAGAACAGCAGGAAATGCAGCAGGCCAAGCTTTTGCTTGAGCATCCGGCCGGTCATTTTCGGATACCAGTAGTAAAACGCGCCGAAGATGGCGAACAAGATCCCACCGACAATCACGTAGTGGAAGTGGCCAATCACGAAGTACGAATTGTGAAGTTGCCAATTGAACGGAGCCACGGCAAGCATGATGCCGGTGAGACCGGCGATGAGAAACTGAAACAGAAAGCCCACGCAGAACAGCATGGGAAGTTCGTAGCGGATTTTTCCGCCCCACATGGTGCCGAGCCAGTTAAAAATCTTGATTCCGGTCGGCACCGCGATCGCCATACTGGAAAGCACAAAAAAGGCGTTCTCGTAGGACTCCATGCCGATGGTGAACATATGGTGCGCCCACACACTCAGGCTGATGAAACCGATCCCGACGGTAGCCGCGACCATAATGGGATAGCCGAAAATGGGCTTTCGGGAGAACACCGGCACCATTTCAGAAATGAAACCGAAGCTGGGAAGAATCAGAATGTACACTTCGGGGTGGCCAAAGATCCAGAAGAAGTGCATCCATATGGTCGCGGAACCGCCGGCTTGCGTGTCGAAGAAATGCGCGCCCAAATAGCGATCAAGCAGCAACATGATTTGTGCCGCGGTAAGGGGGGAAATCGCCATGAGAACGAGTCCCGCCATCACCAGGTACATCCACGCGAGGAGCGGCATTTTTCCCAGAGTCATTCCGGGACAGCGCAAGCACAAAATCGTGGCTGCGAAATTCACCGCTGAGGCAATGGAACCAAAACCTGAGAGCAGAACACCAATGGTCCAGTAATCGGTGCTGTGGCCGGGTGAAAATGCTCGAGAAGTGAGCGGCGCGTAGGCCCACCAACTGACGTCGGGGGCGTTCCCGGCGCCGTACAGGCCGTCGCCGCCGACAAAGCTGAAGTACAGCAGCAAGCCGCCGAACAGGGCGATCCAAAAACCCCAGGCATTTAGGCGTGGAAAGGCCATGTCGCGTGTACCGATCATGAGTGGGATTAGGTAAACGCCGAACCCGAACAAAATGGGCATGGCCGTGAAGAAAATCATGGTCGTGCCATGCATGGTGAACATGCGGTTGAAGACTTGCGGCGAAACGAAATGGTAGAGCGGGAACAAAAGCTGGATGCGAATGATGATGGCTTCGATCCCGCCGAGCAGGAAGAAAAACAATCCCATGCCGATGTACATCAGCCCCAGCTTCTTGTGGTCGACGGTGATGACCCAGTCATGCAGCGTGTCGAGCACGCGAGCGCTTCCCGTGAGGTGTGGTGCGGAGGCGATTGCATCCGGCATCGGTAGAGAATTCGACGACATGGTTCTCCAGCGGTTCCAATAACGCGGCTTCTGACAGCGCGAGACTGTCAGTGCAGCGCCATCATGTAAGCGGTCACTTCATCCAGTTCTTGGTCGGACAGACCCATAGCGGGCATACGCGCACCGGGTTTGAAAGCACCGGGATTCTGGATCCAGGTTCGAAGATTTTGTGCGGTGTTGGACGCGACTCCGGCGGCGATGGTTTCGCGGCTCATCAGGTGCCTCAGCTCCGGGCCGAATCGGCCATCCGCTATGGTGCCCGCAATCGCGTGACAGTCGATGCAGGCGGTACGTTCGAACACTTTGCGCCCCTCGGCGGCTTCGGGGCTCAAGCTTTCCGGGGACAAAGCGGCTTGCTGCTGGGCTTTCACCCACTGGTCAAACTCTTGGCGTGGTTGAACATAGACGCGAAGCAGCATCAGGGCGTGAGATGTTCCGCAATATTCGTTGCATTGGCCAATGTACAGCCCGGTTTTGTGCGGTTCCATCCACATGGAGTTGGGATGGTTGGGAATCAGATCAGTCTTGCCTGCAAGGCGCGGAACCCAGAAGTCATGGGTCGTGTCCGCCGAAAGAAGAGTCATGAAAGTCGGCGTCGGGCGTTGCGGGTCGCTTACGGGGACATGCAGTTCGTTGGCAGTGACGAAGCCGTACTGCGGATAGCGGTACTCCCACCAGAACTGATGTCCCACGACGATGACTTCAATCGCATTTTTGGGCTTGGGCGCGTCTTGCACCGCATGGATTACGCGCGCGGAACTCAGGAACAGCACCATGACAATGAGCACCGGAAGTACCGTCCACGCCAATTCCAGTTGCCTGCTGCCGTAGACCTGTAGAGGTTCGCTAGGGTCGCCAGGCCTGCTCCGGTATTTCACCGCGACATAGACGAGCAGGCCCGCGACGACCAGGAAGATCGCGCCCGTAACTGCGAGCGACAAGAGCGCAACTTTGTAGAGGTAATCGGAAGGTGTGGAAGCTGGGGCAAAGATATTCGTAGGACTGAACCGCGCAAGCAAGGCGTCGAGCGGAACAAGGTGAAACATAGAGGACTACCGTCGCAATCGCTAGCTGCCACTGCTGTCCCAACAAACAATTGGTTGCTCGCCCGGATTGTAACACCAGTTTCGCGTAATGATGTTGCCACGAATGCCCATCGTCGTCCCCGCTGTTGCCGCCGAACCTTCAGCGTACGATCACTTCTGCCAGGAACCAGGCTCGACGCTCGGTTTCATCGATCCAGTTTTCAATCAGGCTGGCGGTGGCAACGTCGCCGTTCCTTTCGCACACTTCGTGCATCATGCGCAACTCGCCGGCGAGTTGTTTGTTGTCTGCGTGGACTTCGGTCAGCATATCCTCCGGACTTACGGACTCTTCATTGTTGTCGTGCAAGCGCTGGTGCCGTGCGATGTCGGAGATGGAGTGGAGCGTTGTGCCGCCCAGTTTGCGTGCTCGCTCGGCGATGTCGTCAGTCATCTCAAAGATTTGCTCGCTCTGCTCGTCGAGCAGAAGATGGTAGTCGCGGAAGTGGGGACCGCTCATGTGCCAGTGGAAATTCTTGCTCTTCAGATAAAGTGCGAAGACATCCGCAAGCAACGGCCGCAGGCCCGCACAGACTTCTTCAACCGCATCGTGGCTGAGGTCGATTGTCGCTTGCCCGCGGTCCGTGTGTTGAGGTTGCGTTGGAGTAGCTGTGTGTCTTGCCATATTTCCTCCATGAAAATGTCGAAACGCGGTGCGCCCGCTGTCTGAGAATAGCGGATCGGGGACGTTGTGCTTGCAGGGGAAACTCCTAAAGCCCCCAACTTACAACATCATCGACTCGCATCAAGCCACTCGCAGTGCGCAGATCACGAATGGCGGGAAGTACACGGAGACAAGATCACTCAGATCGTTTAGCTCATGCAGTTGACTGGTCGCAATACGGTTCGTACCCTATCTGCCGTCGAGTCGTGGATGGGACAACCGGGTTTGCCATCATCATGCGCTGCCTGAGTCTGCGGCGTGATGTCGCTGTCCGGCAGACAGTCTGGACGGAACTACCGTGCCAACATGCTCTCAAGACTCTGAGCCCGATGACTGTGGCCCAGTGGCTAGGGTTTTTTCCTGATTATGTCTGAACATGGACTACGGTTTTCACAATTGTTGTTCGGACTGAGTGTGACGTTATGCAGTCGGCCGCGATGATCTCATGCTGCTGCATCCCTCCAGATTCTCGAAACAACCGAGCCGAAGAATTGGATGGACAAGCTCTCCGCTCAAGATTGGCAACGGCTGCCGGCTCACGCGCACCCATCCTGTCTGTTGCTGTCGTTTCTTACTGCTGCCAGCCGCCTCCCAGCGCCTGGTAAAGCTGCACGAGGGCCAAACGCTCGTTGAGCTGGGCCCCAACCAGGTTGAGTTCGGCTGAGAAGTAATTCGTTTCGCTTGTCAGCACCTGGAGATAACTGGCGCCGCCGTTCTTATACAGCACTTCGGACAGGTGGTCGGTTGTTTGTGCCGCCTGGGTGAGCAATTCCTGCTGCTCGCGGAATTCACGGTTTTTTTGAGAAGCGACGAGCGAATTGGAAACCTGACCGAGAGAGTTTTGCACAGTTTGCTGGTAGGAGAGGACAGCTTCTTGCCAGTTGGCGCGGGCAAGCCGAAGTCCGGAGCGAAGCGCCCCACCCTGGAAAACCGGCTGACTTACGCTGAAGGCTCCGTACCAAGTCTCCGAGGGTTGAGCGATGAACTGGTGCAAGGCGTTGCTCTCTAGCCCTCCCAGGCCGGTGAGCGACAGGCTCGGGAAGAATGCGGCTTTGGCGACGCCGATCTGTGCGTTGGCTGCGACCACGTTCTCCTCTGCCTGGCGGACGTCCGGCCGGCGCTCGAGTAATTCCGAGGGAAGTCCGGCGGGAACGTTCTGCGGTACGGGCTGCTCGGTAAGCTCGCGGCCGCGAGGAATGGATTGGGGATTTTCGCCAAGCAGAACGCTCAGAACGTTTTCCTGCTGCTGAATTTGCCGCTCGAGATCGGGAATCGTTTCTGAGGCGGTGTAGACGAGTTGCTGCGATTGACTCACGTCGAGGCCGGATGCCCCGCCGTGGCTCTCAAGCACCTGAGTCAGCTGCAGGGACTGCTGCCGCGAAGCCAGCGTTCGCCTGGTGATTTCAAGCTCAGCGTCAAGCGCGCGAAGCTGGAAGTAAGCTGTCGCCACATTAGCAACCAGCGAGGACATTACCGCGCGCTGTCCCCACTCAGTTGCGAGTAACTGGGCGCGAGCCGCCTCAGTTTGTCGGCGGTATTTCCCCCAGAAGTCCAGATTCCAGATCACCGACAGGTTCAGTTCGCCGCCATTGACCTCGTAGGCGGGAAAGAGGTTTGTGACCTTGGCGTTTTGCTCGCTGAAGACGTTTGCACCTACGCCCGCTGAGGGCAACTGGTTGGCGCGCGTGATGCCGACTTGTGCCTGGGCTTCGAGCACGCGGGCGGCGGCGATGCGCGCATCATAGTTTTGCACAATGGCGGTGTGGATCAGCTGCGCCAGCAATCGATCCTGGTACACTTGCCACCAATCTTCGTTGCCCAGAGACGATGCCACGGCGGCCTGTTGCGGTGCGGGCGCACGGTATTGTTGCGGGACGTTGACGCTAGGCCGCTGGTATTTGGGCCCCATCAGGCAGCCGGACATCAAGCCCAGCACAGCAACAATTCCAAACAGTGCAGTCATCTTCATATTAGTCACCTTGACTGGGTGCTGCGGCGGGAGCCAGTGATAATGCTGCTCTTCGATCAGCGCCGGAGACTTTCTCAACCACATAGAAAATCGCGGGAACAAAGAATCTACCGATGAAGGTCTCCGCCAGCATTCCTCCAATTACCGCCGTACCCATGATCTGGCGTGCCACCGAACCTGCTCCGGAAGCCGTCCAGAGCGGCACGCAGCCGAGAATAAAGGCGAGCGCGGTCATCATGAGCGGCCGGAAGCGAAGCCTGGCGGCGGACAGTGCCGCATCGACGATCGACATACCGCGTTCGTAGTCCTCCTTGGCAAAGGCCACGATCAGAATCGAGTTCTTGGCAGCCAAGCCGATGAGCATGACCAGGCCAATCTGGGCGTAGACATCGTTCTCGATTTGAACCATGTATACAGGCAAGAACAGTCCCAGTACGAAGCGGCGGAGCCAGAGGGCAGCGAGAGCCCCGAAGACCGCGACCGGAGTGCTGAGCAGTACGCTAAAAGGCACGGTCCAGCTCTCATAGAGGGCTGCCAGAATCAGGAAAACAAAAAGGAGCGAAAACCCGAAAATGACCGACGGCGAGACTCCCGCGCGCGCTTTTTGTTCCTGGTAAGACATGCCTATGTAGTCGAAACCCATTTCGCGAGGCATCGTCTGCTTGAAAACGTCTTCTAGGGCGGCCGAAGCTTGATCGGCGCTGTAGCCGGGCGCAGCACTCGCATTGATCTGCGCCGAACGATACTCGTTGTAGCGCATGGTGAACTCGGGACCGGAACGGTTCTCGAATCTTGCCAACGCAGAAAGCGGCACCGTCTGCCCTTGGCTGTTGCGGACATAGAATTGGCCGAGATCGTCGGTGGTCGAACGGTAGGGCGCTTCGGCTTCTACATACACCTGCCAGGTCCGGCCGAAATCGTTGTAGTAGTTGACGAACAAACCGCCCATGTAGGCTTGGATGGTGTTGTAAACGTCCGTCAAGTTCACGCCCTGCTTCAAGACCTTGTCCTTGTCCACATTGATGAACTCTTGCGGCACGCTCGGGATAAACGTGGTGCTGACCCTGCCCAGCTCAGGGCGCTTCCGAGCAGCCGCCATAAACTTATTCAGGTTATCGCTAAGAAACCTGACATCTTTTCCGGCGCGATCCTCTAGCACAAACGTGACGCCGCCCGCAGTGCCGACGCCGGGAATCGCCGGTGGCGAGAAAGCGAAAACTGTCCCCGCCGGCAGACGACTGAGCTCCCGGTTCAAACGTGCCTTGATTGCTTGATATTGTTCGCTCTGGCTTTTACGAGCTTCCCAGGGTTTCAGGCTCACAAAAAAGAAGCCGTTGTAGCTGGTCCGGACGTAACTCAGCAAGCTGAAACCGATGACGCTGGTCGTGTATTGGACCCCCGGCGTCTTGGCGAGAACTTCTTCCACCTGCTTCGCGGCCGCGCTAGTGCGTTCCATGGAGGCCGACCTGGGAAGTTGCATATCGATGTACATGTAACCCTGGTCTTCATCAGGCAAAAAGCTGGTCGGCAGATGTTTGCTAAAGATCCATGCTGCGGTACCTGCGACTACCAGCAGCACCATTACCACGGCGGCCTTGCGAATCAGGTCACCGGACCAACGGACAAAGCTGTCGGTAGAGCGCTCAAAGTACGCATTGAACCGGGCAAAGAATTTTCCCAGCGGTCCACGAGCCTCTTTCTTGGGCTTCAGCAATAATCCGGCAAGTGCCGGGCTTAGCGTGAGAGCGTTAAACGCTGACAACATCACCGAGATCGCGATCGTCAAGGCAAACTGCTGATACAGCCTGCCGGTGATACCGGGAATGAAGGCTGTTGGCACGAATACCGAAGCCAATACGAGAGCAATACCCACGACCGGGCCCGAAAGTTCTTGCATTGCTTTTCGGGCGGCATCTTTCGGAGCCAAACCTTCCTCGATGTGGTGCTGCACTCCTTCTACAACTACGATAGCGTCATCGACCACGAGTCCGATCGCGAGCACCAATCCGAACAACGAAAGCGTGTTGATCGAGAAGCCGACCAACGGGAAGAGAATGAAGGTTCCCACCAACGAGACTGGAACAGCCAGCATAGGAATCAGCGTCGCGCGCCAGTCTTGCAGAAAGAGGTAGACGACAAAAATTACCAGCACAAGCGCGATCACGAGGGTCCAAAGGATCTCTTTCATGCCCTCCGTGACCGGGAGAGTCTGGTCGAGCGAAACCGTGTAGTCAACGTCTTGCGGGAAGCGTTGCTTCATCTGGGCCATGAGTTTCCGCACGCCCGCAACCGTTTGAACCGCGTTGGTTCCAGGCAATTGGTAGACCGCAATAATGGCGCTGGGCCTGCCGTTTAGGCGACCTATGATGCTGTAGTCCTGCGTGCCTAGCTCCACGCGCGCCACGTCTCTGAGGCGAACCGTTCCGCCGTTCGGTGCTTCACGCACGATAACGTCGCCGAATTGTTCTGGGGTTGTCAGTCGCCCTTGAGCCAGCACGGCATAGGTGAACTGCTGGTTGCTCTGAGCTGGCTCGCCGCCGATCTGGCCGGCTGGATTCACAGTGTTCTGGGCTTGAAGCGCGTTCCCGATGTCGGTGACGGTGATACCAAGCTTCGCCAGCCGATCCGGCTTCACCCACAGCCTCATGGCATACTGGCCCGAGCCGAAGATCTGCGTCTGGCCGACGCCGTAGGAGCGGGCGATCGGATCATTGAGGTTGATGTATGCATAATTAGCCAGGTAGTTCGAATCACGGGTGCCGTGCGGGGAGTAGAGCGCGATCAGCACGAGCGGAGCAGTCGTCGACTTCTTGAGAGTGATACCGTAATTGTTCACTTCGGGCGGCAACTGACCATTCGCCAGTTGCTGGCGCGACTGCGTGAGCAGCAGATCCGTGTTGGGGTCAGTCTTGAGATCGAAATCGACGATTAAGGTCGTTTGCTGGTTCGCGGTGGCGTTTAGCGAGTACATATAGCTCATGTTGTCGACGCCGCTGACTTGCTGCTCGATGGGTACGTCAACCGCTTGTTCGAGGGTCTCTGCATCTGCACCGGGATAGTTAGCTTGCAACCTGATCTCGGGGGGAGCGATCTGTGGGAACTGCGCCACCGGCAAGGTGAGGATCGTGATTACGCCCACTATGACGGTGAGGATCGCAATCACGATCGCGACGATGGGGCGTCGAATGAAAAAGTTCGCCATGGCCTACCGCTCCTCTGCTTCTTTGTACGTCGTGGGATTGACCAGTTCGCCTGCTTTTGCCTTGTCCGCACCAACCGCCACGACGCGTTCTCCCGGCTTCAGTCCGGATGTGATCACCCAAAGCGTGCCTACTCTGGGGCCGACCTCTACAGTACGCAACTGCGCACGGTTATCGGTGTCGACCAAAGTTACCTGATACGTTCCTTGTTGCTGATTCACCGCCGCCTGAGGGACCAGCAGTGCTCCCGCAATGTTTCCGGTTGGCGCCCGAACGCGTGCGTACTGGCCCGGTCGCAACAGATTTTTGGAGTTGGGGAACTCGCCCACGATCTGAATGGTTCCGGTCTGCGTGTTTACTTGGCGATCGGCGAAGATGATTCTGCCGGGGTGCGGGTAGACACTCCCGTCCGCCAGCGTCAACTGCAAGGGGATTCGCGAGGCGTGCGTGATAAAGTCCACGCTCCCCGGACCGCCGCCGTCCGCCATGCCCAGGTATTCCTGTTCGCTGATGGGGAAATAGACTTTAATCGGACTCACTTGCGAAACGGCGGTGAAGACGGCAGACGGTCCCACTAGGTTGCCGACTTGCACAGTGTTGATGCCGGCAATTCCGTCGATCAGGGACGTGACTTTGGTGTAGCCGAGATTTATGCTGGCTTGTTCGACTGCCGCTTGATCCGCCTCGACAGAGGCTTTCGCCGCGCGGAGCGACTGTGTGTCGGTATCGAGCTGGCTCTGGGGTATGGCGTGAGCTTCCGCTTCCGGAATGTCACGCTTCACGTTCAACTCGGCGTTCGCCATCTGCGCCTCAGCCTGTGCCAATTGCCCTCTGGCTTGATCGAGCACGGCTTGGAATGGCCGGGGATCAATCTCAAACAAGAGCTGACCCTTTTTGACGAGTGCGCCTTCCTGATAGTCCTGCCGAATCAGATAGCCGCTCACCTGAGGTTGGATCTGCGCATTGACGTAGCCTTCGAGCGTTCCTACCCACTCGCCCTGAAGCGGCACATCTTTCTGAATGACCGGTGCGACTTCGACCACCGGTGGGGCAGGTGGAGTGGCCGCCCGCACCTTACCGTTGCTGCAACCGAATGCATCCACCAACAAAGCCGCTGAAAGCAGAGCTAGAGAATTCTTCAGCATGATGTTCCTTGTCCTCACGCGGTTGACAAAGGCAAGGCAAGTGCCAAACCCGCGAAGCCGCAAGTCGTTGAAATCTCAGAAATTAGATTGATAGCATCGCGTTTCCAAGTTGACACTGTCGAAAGAAGCGTCGACAGTTGGAAAGCCGAATGAAGGGGCTTTTCCCGGAATCTGAGCAGGTAATGTTCCGACTGTCAAAACTGTCGAAACTAGGCCGGGGAGGAAAAGAGACTGGCGTGGGGGTTGCTGAAGCGAACCAGAAAGGCCCCACTTTCTGGTACGTGTGCACAAAATGAACGCGGTCTACCCGGAAGGAAGGATTCCGTGCAGGCTGGCCTTCAATCCGAACGATGCAATAATCGTCGGCGTCAACCGAAATTTTGCCGTCGATCAGATACTGATTTGCCGTTTTCGGCAACACTTTCAGTAGCCGCGGCGAGACGCTTCCGTTTCGTCGCTCAGCGGACTGTGCCGTACAAGCTTAGGGAGTGGAGCACGACCGCCGGAGTGAGAAGGGCGCGTTCAATGGCCGGCTTCATGTTCAAAACTCAGTACGAATTTGCCGTGCGGGATCCGGCTGGTGTGTTTGCGTGATCGATGCAATCGCACCGGACGACTGTGCGGCAGGCGAGCCGATGAGCGTCGCAGTGCGGAAATGCTTGCCGGGCCCAAGAAATCCACCCAAATCTCACTGTCAAACGGTGCCCGAATGCCCGTCACCTCCAGACCCACAAAAACGCCAGGCAACCCAACAGCGCGATATAGCGCGATATATAAACAGACGCAGATCACGGCGCCGTTCTCGTCGTTCCGTCTCATTGTGTTCGCATCCTCGTTCCGCTTGTTGGCGATCATGTAAAAACGTACTTTTTTGAACCGGCCAAAATCTCTTGATCGCCCCGCCGCAGGGCACCAAATTGTGGAAATCGTCCAAGGGTGGCGATGAGTCACAGCGAACGAACTCACCCGGCAAGCTCATCGCACACAAGAGGGTACGGGAGATGCGGACGACGTGGGGAGGATGATACTAATCCCAGTCTCCGAAGAGACAGGCAATTCAAAGGCCGTGATCCGGCAGGAGTTCAGAAAACTACGTTTTCAGATGATCGATGACA
>JASHRE010000383.1 GCA_030037515.1 Candidatus Sulfotelmatobacter sp. | reverse complement strand
CGCGCACGTCGGAGTAGATTACATCCAACTGCGCGAAAAAGATCTGTCCGCCCGGGAACTGGAATCCCTGGCACGCCAAGCCATCGCAGTCATAAACGAAGTGAGAACTGAGAACCGAGAACTGAGAACTGCCCTTTTGATCAATTCGCGCACCGACGTCGCTCTCGCCACCGGAGCCGACGGCGTTCACTTACGCTCCCATGACATCTCGCCGCAGCAAGTCAGAGCGATGTGGAGCAAAAGCCAGGTGGAGACAGCCCCGGGGTCCCCGGCGCGCCCGAATTTGGCGCGATGGGGTGGAGGTGCCCCCGGCTGTCCGGCGCTGCCAAGCAGCGCAGCCATGGAACTCGCCACCAGCGCTTCACCGCGATCTCCGGTGACCGGAGTCTCCTGCCACTCGCTGGAAGAAGTTGCGCAAGCCGCACAAGCCGGTGCGAGCTTCGCCGTCTTTGCTCCCGTCTTCGAGAAAAAAGATTTGCCCGGAACAACTCCCGCCGGTCTGGCTCTGCTCGCACAAGCCTGCCGCGCCTCGATTCCTGTGCTCGCCCTCGGTGGAATCAACCTGGAAAACGCCCCTGCGTGTCTCAAAGCCGGAGCCGCCGGCATCGCCGCCATTCGCCTGTTCCAGGAAAACGATATCGCCTGGGTGGCCCAGCGATTGCGCGGTTAGCCTGTCCACTTCGCTCCTGTCTTCAGAACCCGCATCACTTTGGCCAGCCGCCGTTTCTTCGTCTCTTCCTGCTTGGCACTGCGGATCGCATTGGCCATTTCTTTCTTATGCGTAAACGCCAGCGTTTCCCACCGCTGCTGCGCCGTCTTATTTTTGGCAAGTTCTCTGGCCAGCTCTGCCGGCGTTTCTACGGTGCGCGCTTCATCATCGCGTTCCATCACGACGTTCACCTCGTCGCCTGCTTTGACCTGCGCGCCATCGCGTATTGCTTTGTTCACCGCCATGCCATGGCATCCTCCCATCGGCATGAGGGACGAGCGGAACGGATAACCATTAATCGTTCCGCGCACCGGAACGCGGGCGCGCGTGCCAAACGTTTTTGGAACGTCAAAAGGAGCAATCAGTCCTGTCGCCGAACTGCTGTCATGCCCCACGAGCTTGACTTTAAACCGCAGTTTCTTGTCTCGCATAGAAAGTTCTCCGCGCAGCCTGCGCTGATAAACTTTAATCGCTTGGAACGGTCTCGGCAAAACTTGCACCTTTTCAGCATATTCGCGGCAACAGGCTCGAGTGGACTATCCTAGCCGCGGTTTGTGTCGGGGCAAGGTGGGGGTTCCCCCTGCATCTGGCGGTTGATTTACACTGGAGGCAAATGTCGTCGCCGGTCTTGCAACCCACAACTGCCGAGTTCGTCCCGCCCGCCCTCGTCCGCATTCCTGAAGGCTATTTTCTGATGGGTTCTGACTCGGGCCAGGAGTGCGAGCGTCCCGTCCGCCGAGTCTGGATCGATTCGTTTCTGCTTGCCGCAACGCAGGTTACCAATCTGGAGTACGATCTGTTTCTCCCTGCAAGCGCAAGCCGACCGACTCCCTTCCGCGACGACCCGAATTTCAACCATCCTCAACAGCCGGTGACTGGAGTCTCTTGGTTTGAAGCCGTTTGCTATTGCGATTGGCTCTCCTCGCTAACTGGACGGCATCATCGCTTGCCCACCGAAGCCGAGTGGGAGCGCGCCGCCCGCGCCGGTTTCGAGCAGAAGCGGTTTTCCTGGGGCGACGACCCGCCGCAATCTCTGCCTGGCTATGCCGAGCGCTGGCAAAATGGGCCCGAACCGGTCGCTGGTTACGCTCCCAACGCATTCGGAATTTACGACATCGGCGACAACGTCCACGAATGGTGCAGTGACTGGTACGACCCGAATTATTACGCGATCTCACCGGAACGCAATCCGCCTGGGCCCGGGCAAAGCCCAGCGAAGCCTCCTCGCAAGTCCTCTCGCGGAGGCTCCTGGCGCCACCACATTAAAGTCGCGCGCTGTTCGGCCCGATCAAGCATTCCACCGGATTTCCAGTACGCCGACTACGGATTCCGCGTGGCCTGCGATCTGTAGCGCACGACCCATCCCCCACCCTGGCGCGACGGTTTGCTCCGCGGCGGCCGTGACCGTGTTAACACTTCTTCCCCAACCCGCGTCTATCATGTCGTGGAGATTTACAGCAGATGGCCTCGACCACGGGAGACGCCATGGCCCTGTTTGCGGCGAAGCTGGAAGGTCAGCCGGTAAGCGGGCGATCTGCCTCCGAGAAGTTGGAAGACGAACGATCCGTGCGCGCGGCCCGAGCGGGCGACCGGGCCGCGTTCGGGCGTCTCTACCAGAGCTACGCTGGCATGGTACACGGTGTGCTGCTGGCGAGGGTGCCGGTCGATGCCGTCGACGACCTGGTTCAAGACGTCTTTATCCGGGCCCTCCGGCGCGTTTCGACGCTGCGCAGCAGCGACGGTTTTGGGGGTTGGCTGGCCGCGATCGCGCGCAACCTGGCGAATGATTATCACCGGCGGTCCGCGCCGGTAGAGCAATTGGACAGCGGCATTTGTGGCCGGGAACTCCTCGGCGAAGCGACGGACTGCTGCGGCTCCAGGGTAGACCGCGCGAGTGGGCTGGCTCTGCTGGAAGCGATTCGAAGCCTCCCCGACGCGTACCGCGAGCCGCTGATTCTGCGTTTTGTCGAGGGCATGACCGGCCCCGAGATTGCCGTGCATACCGGGCTCACGCACGGGTCGGTACGCGTCAATCTGCACCGCGGTGTGCAACTGCTTCGCAAAAAACTGAGCCCGAAAGCAGGCGGCAAATCGTAGGAACGGGAGATTGTGTAGCTCATGGATTCGGCGGACAACAAATCGAAAAACGAACCGCTGGCAAAACAGAACGATTATCTGTGGGATCGGTCTGGCGACCCCGATCCCGAGGTGCGGGAACTGGAGTTGTTGCTGGGGCAGTTTCGCTACGACCGCCCCACGCCCGCGCTGCCACAGATTGCTGAAGGGCGCCGTGGGTCGTTTTTTTCCCACCTCCGGCCATTTCCGGCTCTTGCCGCCGCAACGGCGATCGTAGCCATTGCCGGCGGAATTTTCTTCCTCATCTACGGAAGAAATGCACCGCCAATGGCCGGCCAGGGCTGGGAGGTCTCGCGCTTGGCAGGAGTGCCGCGCATCGGGCATAAAGCGATGCGCACGGACCGGCTGGGCCATCTGGGCGTCGGCCAGATGCTTGAGACTGACCAACATTCGCGGGCCAGCCTTGAGGACTCCGAGGTCGGGCAGATCGAAGTTGACGCGGGCACCCGTCTTCGTCTTCTGGCCATGAGAAACGGCCTCAAGCAAATCGCTCTCGATCGTGGAACGATTCACGCGCACATCTGGGCGCCTCCGGGTGAGTTCGTCGTCGACACACCCTCGGCGGTGACTGTGGACCTGGGCTGCGCCTACACCTTGACCGTGGACGACTCGGGCGTCGGAATCCTTCGCACCTCTCTCGGGTGGGTTGGATTCAAGCTGAACCGCCGTGAATCCTTCATCCCTTCGGGCGCCGCGTGCGCGACAAGACCGAAGTTTGGTCCCGGTACACCGTATTTTGCCGACGCGACGCCGGAGTTCCGCGCGGCTCTGGCCCGATTCGATTTTGAGGACGCGACATCGCAGCAGCGAGCGGAAGATATTGCTGCCGTTCTGGCCGAGTCGCGCAAGCGGGATGCTCTCACCGTGTGGCACCTGCTCTCGCGCGTCGAACAGGAGCAAAGAGTTCGCGTCTATGAACGACTGCAGCAACTCGCCCCGGCGCCTGCCGGAGTCACGCAAGAAGGAATTCGTCGCCTTGACCAGCGTATGCTCGATTTGTGGTGGAACGCTCTCGGCTTCGACGACATCTCCATTTGGCGCCGCTGGGAGCATTCCTGGTCGGAACCAACTTCGCAAACGCCGTCTGCGGCAGCAAAAGCGCTATCTGCAACCGCAATATCCCCTGCCCGCGAAGTAACCACAGCAGGGTGCGTGCAGGTTCTTCCGGGCCTCTTGTTAACACTGCAACTCTCGCTGGCGTCTCTGGCATTGTGAGCTGAAAACAGCGACACACAAGGAGATTCGGAGCATGAAATCACACACACGCTCGCGCTTCGCCGTTGGCATCGCTGCCATCGTGCTGGAATTTTCCACCCTGGCTCTGGCCGGACCGCCGATGATCTGCCATGCCATTTACATCGGGTCGGCACAGACTCTGCCCGCGGTCGATTTGAACTATCGCAAGG
>JASHRE010000382.1 GCA_030037515.1 Candidatus Sulfotelmatobacter sp. | reverse complement strand
GATTTTCCGCTCCCGGAAGGACCAACCACGCTAACAAATTCACCGCGTTGAGCTTCGAATGAAATGCCGCGCAGGGCTTCGACTTCCACCTTGCCCACATGATAGGTCTTGCGCAAATTTCGCGCCTCGATGAATGCTTCTGCCATGTTTATTGAAAATCTTACACGAAGGCGATGCCTTGGCGCGCAACCGATGCGGGATCAGCGTTCATTGCGTTACAGGAACAATTGCCGGCAGGAAACATCTCAGGCGACAACCACGCGATCAGTGGCCGGGGTAGGACGCTGCTGCATCCGCTTCGGGCCGCGCTTTCTCGTCAGCAGCAGCCGAACGCGTTCGAGCAAATCTGCCGGCGAGTACATGCCCTTGGTCAGAAAAACATCGGCTTGCGAGCCGTGGTCCAAAATGCGCACTTTGCTGGCGATCAAAATGGCAGGAGTGGAAGGAGACGCTTCCTTGATTTTTGCGATCAACTCTGGTCCATCGAGTCCCGGGATAGACATATCGGCAATGACAAGATCGATTCCGCCTTCGACAAATCGCTGCCACGCATCTTCTCCCCGCGAGAAAGCGGCCACGCGGTATCCGCGTGTTTCCAACACAATTTTGCGATGGGACAGAGACTGTTCGTTTTCATCTACACACAACACAGTACGCTTAGGTTTCATCGGCTTTCAGCAACCGTTCTTAAACCAACCCGCAGAGGATCGCGAACGGAAATGCGAATCGCATGCTATCGGCGTGGCGCTTGGCTGTAAAGTGGCAACGATGCTAATGGAACTTTCTGGCTATTGCTTTTTTTGGGAGGCGACACATAGCAGTGTTTTCGTGAACTTGTGATGGCACTTTAGAGTAGTAATTCACCGCGCATCACTTCAACCGCATAACCGCCAACGCGAACGTTGACTATCCGGTTATCCCGCCGGGATGCACGAACGAAAATCCGGCTTGGGCGCCGGACTTCAATTCCTTGCTCGATGGCCACGCGCTCGTCGGATTGAGCCACGCCATGCGCCACCATCCAGGCGGCGGTACAGCCGGCGGCTGAACCGGTGGCCGGATCTTCGCCGTTGTAGAAAAACATTCGCGCGTGCAGCCGGGCTGCGGGATCGACCGTTTCTCGCGTCACGAAGTAAAAAGAAAAGCCGCCCGCGCTCTTGAAATATTCGCCGGCGCGCTGCATGTCGACTCTCAGGTTCTGCACCGCTGCCAGGGACTTAACCGGAGTAATGGTGAACGGCACTCCCGTAGAAACGGTCTCGATCGGGAGCGTATTATCCAAGTCCTGGGCACGTATGCCCAGTGCTAGCGCCACGCTATCGCGATCGTGCCGCTCGCCGAAAGTTGGATCAATCTGCGTCATCTCGCCGAATGGTTGGTCCCCATCGCCCATCTTCTCGAATTGAACGCGAATTTTTCCAACCTTCAGATCCAAGGCGATTTCGTTCGCGTGAGTTATTCCACGCAGCGCAAATGCTGTTCCCAGCGTGGGATGGCCTGCAAAGGGCAACTCCTCCTGTACCGTGAAAATTCTCACTCGTACGCCGTGCTGCCGCTCAATTTCAGCTTCACGCGGCAAAATGAAAGTCGTTTCGGAAAGATTCATCTCCCGTGCGATGGATTGCATTGCCTGATCGTTCAATCCGCGCGCATCAAAGAAGACCGCCAGGGAATTGCCTGCCAGCGGAGTTTGGCTGAAAACATCCCACTGCGCCATCGAAAACCTGCGCGTTGCTGTGTTCATAAACGATGGTCGAGAAATCCGAGTCGAGAAATCAATGATGTGGCAAACTGGCGCAGCGATGCAGAAAAATCAGCTTGAGTTGGGCTGGAAGCTGCACCTTCCATTTGACACTCGCGGTTTCCCGCCTCTATGCTTGGGGCATGCTTTCTTCCTGCACCAGCGGCCGCATGTGTTGTTGCTGTCGCCTGGCGTGTGGGTAGGAAGCGCACGGTTCTTCCCACCCACCCCAGTGAGCGGGTGGGTCCGCTATTTTATCCACCCCAAGGATTCTGGCTGGTGAGTGCAGCAATTGCGTACCACAACCTAATTACAAAGGAGAAATCTCATGGCCACTGCCACCGTAAATGCAGCGAACAGCATTCCACGCATCAACGATGTCGCCCCGGATTTCACTGCAGAGACCACTCAGGGCACAATTCATTTTCACGACTGGATCGGCGACGGTTGGGCCGTCCTGTTCTCACATCCCAAGGACTTCACTCCCGTGTGCACGACCGAGCTCGGCTACATGGCGAAGCTGCAGCCGGAATTTCAGAAACGCAACGTCAGAATCATCGGCCTAAGCGTCGATCCTGTTTCCAGCCATCAGAAATGGGAGGGCGATATCGAGGAGACGCAGGGTGCGAAAGTGAATTATCCGATGATCGGCGATCCGCAACTCAAAGTCGCGAAGCTTTATGGAATGCTGCCTGCCGAAGCTGGCGAGAGCTGCGAGGGTCGTACGCCCGCCGACAACGCGACCGTACGTACCGTTTTCGTGATTGGTCCGGATAAGAAAATCAAGTTGCAGATCAGTTATCCCATGACCACGGGCCGCAACTTCGACGAGATCCTGCGCGTGATCGACTCGATGCAGCTCACCGCGAAGCATAAAGTCGCGACCCCGGTGAACTGGAAGCCCGGCGAGGATGTGATTCTCACAGCCGCGGTTTCGAACGAAGAAGCGCAGCAGAAGTTCCCCGGGTTTCGAACGGTAAAACCCTACATGCGAGTCGCGAAGCAGCCGAAATAGTTGACCTTGTCGGGCCACGGGCACTCTTGCCCGCTCCGAATCGTCTACACTTTCGTCGAACACACGGAAGGCCGGCCGTCCGCTCATGGTTCGCGTTTTCAAATGCCGCCTTCCTCCGGGTCTCAGCCGGGATTCAAGAGCTTGTGAGTGCCGAGTGTGTGAGGTTGGGTCCCCGCGGAGCCGGGCGGGGCAACGGTCACGCCTTCGGGCAGGAGAGTCCTGCCAAGGCAGGGTAGTCGTGGTTGGCCAGGACCTGTCCTGGCCACCGTACTGTCAGAGCGTCGGGCTACATTCGCAGCACACGAGCCGGATCGATACGGCTTGCCCGCCATGCCGGCAATAGCGAAGCGAAGATGGCAGTGGTTACCATTGTGGCTAAGGCGAGCCCGAACACCACCGGATCATACGGACTCACGTTATAGAGAAGTTGTCCGAGCAGTCGGGTAAGAGCCAGCGCGGCGACGGCGCCCAAAAGGACACCTCCCATCGTCAATTGGAGACCGCGAGACACCACGAGCCGGAGCAGACTGGTCGCGTCGGCGCCGAGGGCCATGCGCAACCCCAACTCGCGCGCGCTTTGCGCGACGGTGTGGGACATCACTCCGTAAAGTCCTACCGCAGCAAGAAGCAGCGCCAATCCGCCTAAAGTCGAAACCATGCTGACGGCTGCGAGTTGCGGTGACGTGGCGCGGTTTACTTGTTCCTGCAGCGTAATCATTTCGTAGAGCGCAAGATTTGGATCGAACGCGTGGACTTCGCGGAGAACTGCCGCCGCTGTGCTCGGCAGGGATTGGGTAGTGCGAATGTACAGATCTGGTTGTCGGACAAAGTCCTGCCGGAGCGGGACATAGAAGAAAGGTTTCGCGGTTTCGCCCATGCTCTCATATTTTGAATCCGCAGCCACACCTACGATTCGCAGCCAGCGTCTCTTCACCTGAAGTTGGTGGCCGATCGGATCACGACCGCCCCAGTAGCGCGTCATCATGGTTCGGTTCACGATTCCCACCAGCGGTGCGTTCTCATCATCGCTTCGGGAGAATTCCCTGCCCGACAGAAGATGGATTCCCAGAGTCGCGAGATATCCAGGGCCCACTTGGTTATATTCGACCTCAGTTTGTTCGTCACGGGAAGGTTGATAGCCATCAACGACGATCGGCGAAGACGGGAAACTGGCGTATCCGAGTGGCGTCACCGCCCCAAACGCCGCGGACTCAATTCCGGGCAATCCATTCAGGCGGTCGATGAGTTCGTTTTGAAATGTTTTGGCTCGGGCAACGTCATAGCCGGCAGCCACTACCGAGACGCCAGTCTCCGCGACGTTAGTTGCTGAAAAGCCCGGGCTGGCGGTTCGAATTCTCTGCAGGCTTTCAAGCAACAACGCTGTCCCGACCAGCAAAATGAAACTCAAACACACTTGGAAGACGACCAATCCCGATCGAATCCAGCCTCGTGACCTGGCACCCACCACACTTCCAGACTCGGCTTTTAGTGGGCCAGCCAAGTCCAGACGGCGCGTCTGTAATGCCGGAACAAGGCCAATGATGAGCGTAACAACGAGGCCGACGCCTGCGCCCATGGCCATCACGCGTCCGTCGATTGCACCCGGCAAGAACATCGCATCTCCCTGGCGCACCGGCAGCAACATCACCAGCAGGTGCCTGCAGCAAAGGGCGGTCAAGAATCCTCCGGCTGTTCCAATCCCCGACAGAATCAAGCCTTCGGTGAGTAACTGCCTCAACAAACGACCTCGGCTGGCTCCGATCGCGAGCCGCACGCTCATTTCGTGGCGGCGAAGCAACGATCTCACGAGCAGCAGATTGCCGACGTTGGCGCAGGCAATGAGCAGGACAAACGCGACGACGGCAACCATCACCTCAAGCGTGGGCAGCAGTTCGCCGGCGTGGTTAAACGGCGTTTGCCAAAGCGCCCACAAAGCGATGCCGCGCCCTCGGTTGGCGGAGGGGAAGTCATTCTGCAGTCGTGCAGCGATGGCAGAGACTCGTTGCTGTGCCTGTGCCCGGCTGACACCCGGTTTCAGCCGCACATACGATTCGACCCAGCGTGCACCGCGATCTTCGAGCTTGTAACCTCCTCTGCGGAAGTTGCCCTCCATCGATGCTGGGACCCAAAACTGTATCGCCCTGCCCACGAACGTCCCATAGAATCCCTCCGGCGCGACTCCAATGATCGTATGCGGGACATTATTCAACCGCTCTGTTTTACCGACGATTTGTGGATCGCCTTTGAACCGACTGCGCCAAAACTGATAACTGATCACCACAACAGGATGGGACTCGTTGCCTACGTCCTCATCGGCCTGGAAGCCGCGCCCGAGAACCGGATGAACACCAATGGCGTCGAAATAGTTGGCTGAGACGATGCTCCCGGTCGTGACTTCGGCGTGGTCTCCGGTATTCAGCGTGCTGCCGGTAATGCTGCTGACAAAAGAGTCTTCGCAGGGTGTGCAGTTGCGGCGCAGATCGAGGAAGTCTGGCCAAGAAAGCTCGTCCGGGCTGCTCTCTCCCTGTACCGTTGCGGCAACTGCGAACAGCCGTTCCTGATGTTCTACCAGAGGGTACGGACGAAATAGAATCCCTTCAACCCAACTGAACACAGCGGTGTTTGCACCGATGCTTAAGGTGAGGCACAGAATCGCCAGTGCTGAAAATCCTGGGTTGCGAACTAATTGCCGCAATCCGTAGCGCAAATCCTGGACAAAGTCCTGGACGTGGCTTCCCCCGTGAGCGTCGCGGCATTGCTGCTCGATCTGGGTCATCCCGCCCATGGCATGCGGGGCGGCAGCGCGCGCTTCTTCCGAGGACATTCCCTTCGCAACGTTTTCGCTGATCTGTCTTTCCAGATGCTCTCGGAGCTCCTCCTGGATTTCCTGATCGACTTGATTGGGATGGAAGAAGGAACGTAGGCGCAGTGGGAGGGAATAGATCCATTGTTCGATATTCATTTTCAGGCCTGCCTCAGCTGAACGACCCCGGAGATGGCAGCCGACACGCGGTTCCAGTTCGCCGTCTCCTTTTCGAGCTGCTTCCTCCCGAGCGGCGTGAGCGAATAAAACTTCGAACGCCGGTTGTTCTCACTCGATTTCCACCGAGCCCGAATCCAACCACGATGTTCGAGCTTGTGCAGGGCCGGATAGAGGGAACCGTCACTGACACCCAACGCTTCGCGAGATATCTGCTTCAAGCGCTGGCCAATCGCCCACCCA
>JASHRE010000037.1 GCA_030037515.1 Candidatus Sulfotelmatobacter sp. | reverse complement strand
CTGCAAAAGAACTCCGCAGCAACGTGATCGTCGGCCAATCCGCTGACTTGTCCTCCCCGGCGAACGATTTCGATGCGCTGGCATCGAATTCCGCAGTCGAGGGACCTTGGGTTAGCCTTCTCCCCGCCATCTTCAGCGCCTTCGGGTCCTTATCAACCCCAATCAAATGTCCCGGTGCGCCGAGGCGTTTTGCGATTTCGTAACTGTGCCCGCCAAGGCCCACCGTGGCGTCGATATAGGTCCCGCCCCGCCGCACGGCTAAAAAGTCGATCGCTTCTTTTAAAAGAACCGGGATATGGCGGAAGCCCTTTTCCCCAATTTGTTCCGGGGTCCCCGTCGAACCGCGCTTTTCGGTTCGGCGGGGCTGACCACCATGTCCAACCCCCTGGGGGGCGTCTCCTGAACTCTCGCCCATATGCAGGCTGCTTAGATGCCCAGTTCGTCGAGCGTCTTTGCATCATCCGGCGTGATCTTGTCTTCCAAAACCTGCTTGCGATAGGTGTCGAGATTCCGGACTTCCAGATACTTCTGATAACCGACCACCGCAACATCGCCCTTCAATTGGGCCGCATCTCGCAGCAACTGCGGCAGAAGCAGCCGCCCCTGCCCATCGATTTCCACTTCCTGTCCCCAATAGCCCGTCGCGCTTAAGAACTTTTTCTTGGTCGGATTGAACGTCGAAAGCCCGGCCAGCTTATGCTCGATCTGCTCCCACTCCTCAAAGGGATACACTTGAGCAATAGTTCCATCCAAACTGGTGATGTAAAATTTCTGGCCGTATTTGTCGTCGATCACCCGCTTGAACTCGGCCGGGATCTTCAAACGTCCCTTGTCGTCGACCCGAGTTGGATGATTGCCGCGAAACATGTTCTTGGTTTGTCATCCTGAGGCGAAACGGGTTTCTTCGCCGAAGGACTTGGGTGCGTCGAGCGAATGGCTCGCGTTGTTTGCCAGCCGTTAAAACGCGCGTTTGACGCGCATCCACATCAACGAGGGAGGTGAAAACTGCGCAAATCCGGGTCCATCTCGCGCGATTCGGGCTGTTTTTCGTGCTTTCGGGTCGGCTTCCCACCGGCTCCTCGATTTCAGCTCCTGAGTCCCACGAACCCCGACGATCCGACCACTTTCAACCACTTTCTCCCACATCTTAGCCGTAAGTCGTTTATTGTCAAGAGGAAACTTCAAAGTGGATGCCCCGCTGAATGGAGGATTCGGGAAACCACGATTCCTAGTGGCGAACCACGCAAGAAACTACAAGATATTGGGTTTAAGGATTTGGTTCTTTCGCTATTTTTTCGCTACGATTTTTCTTGACCTCCGCGCAGGTGGCGGAGTTTCTGGTGGGAATTGTGGCACGATCGCGATAAAGCCTCAGCTTTTTGGCGACGGGTGGCGCGAGCGCTTGAGCGCTGCGCTTCGTATGCAGTTCGGCTTCAGCCGTTGAGACGCCCTGCTTCTTGCTGAATCCGTTGCCAAGCCTTCTCGACGTGCCGCTTCTTGGTGTTCGTCTGCCCCACGCACAGTCGCAGCGCGAGTTTGCCATTCAACTTCGTATGAGTGAGAAACAAATCGCCGCTGCGGTTGAGCCGATCCATGATGGTCTGATTCGTCGCGTCACCGTCTTTGTGCCGAAAGCAAACCAGATTCAGCGGCACCGGCGCAGCCAACTCGAAGCGATGATCGTTCCGAACCCACCGGGCAAATTCCTGCGCCAACCGCACATGCTCGCGGATGTGGTGCCGCAATCCCTCCACGCCATAATGGCGGATTACGAACCACAACTTGAGTGACCGAAAACGCCGGCCGAGTTGAATGTGCCAGTCGCGATAATCAATGACCGCGCCCGACTCGGTCGCCTGATTCCGTAGATATTCCGGCAAAATGCTCAACGTCTGAATCAGTGCCTTGCGGTCCGCAACCCAGAAGCAATTGCAGTCGAAGTTCGTGAACATCCATTTATGCGGATTGAAGTTATAACTGTCGGTCAGTTCAATCCCCTTCTGCAAATGGCGGAATTCCGGACACAGCATCGCTGTCCCTGACATCGCGGCATCGACGTGCAGCCAAACATTATGTTCGCGGCAGATCTTGCCGATCTCTTCAACCGGATCCATCGCGTTCGAAGAAGTGGTACCCAGCGTGGCGCAGACAAAACACGGAGTCCGTCCCGCGCGCGCGTCGGCCTCGATCTGTTGCGCCAGGGCCGCGGGTCGCATGACGAAATTCTCATCGACTTCGATCTGCCGCAGATTATCGGTGCCAAGGCCGGAAATCATTGCTGCCTTTTCGAGCGACGAATGCGTTTGCGTCGAGACATAGGCAACCAGTTTCCCGTTTGCTCCTTTTTTGTTGCTCGAACAATGCGTAGCCCGTTCGCGCCCGGCCAGCAGCGCACAGAGCGCCGCGCTTGAAGCAGTATCTTGAATCACCCCGCCGCCGGAACTCGATGACAGAAACTTCTCCGGAAGACCGAGCATACCGACGAGCCAATCCATGACATGCGTTTCCAGTTCCGTGCATGCCGGACTGGTGGACCAGAGCATTCCCTGCACACCGAGTCCGGAAGAAAGCAGATCTCCCAGAATCCCAGGCCCGGAAGCGTTGCAGGGAAAATATGCAAAGAAGTTCGGCGATTGCCAATGCGTCACACCGGGAAGAATGATCTTCCCGACATCTTGCAGGATCGCATCGAACGATTCTCCCTCCATCGGAGGATTCTTCGGCAGCGACGCCCGAATCTCGCCCGGCTTCAGCCGTGACAGCACGGGAAATGACTCGATGCGCGAATGATAGTCGGCAATCCAGTCCACCACGGCGTGCCCATAGCGGCGGAATTCGTCAGGCGTCATGTGAAGCGATTTTTCGTCGGACAGCAGCGCCGGCTGCGGAAACCGAGGCTCAACCTTCTTCCGCTTGGTGTTTACAGTTCGCACGGGCCCTTCCCTTCATACCTTGGTGCCTTTTGTGGTTCCGCTGTTTCGTCCCCATCCCGAATCAAGCGAGCCTGCCGAAGTACAGGCGCGTTTTGTAGTCGACGCCGACCTTTCCATTCACTGCGTGCTTGTCGAATATTTGCCGCAACTCAGAAAGCATCGGCTGGTGCCGCGGATGCTTCGGCCCCGGCGTGTAGGACGATGACAATAATCTTCCTTCCAGTCCCGCATAATCAAACTCCTGCCCCATCGCGAACCTGCGCTCCTGATATGGCGCAGGATCGAAGAATTCATTCACGGCTTCCGTCGTTCGTTCGTGCCGCACATCTTTGTAGTCCGTGCCGAATTTCAATAAGAGCTCTTCGTAGTAACGCAAGAACGGCGTCTCATCGACCACGCGTTCATTCCACAAGAGGACAAGCCAGCCGCCGGGTTTAAGGATGCGCACGAATTCCTGCCGCGCTCCCTCGCGATCGAACCAGTGCGCCGCCTGCGCGGCGGTCACAAAATCAACGCTTGCATGGGACAGAGTCGTTGCTTCGGCTTTGCCGTTTACGCTGGTGAATCGTGGGAACCCCGCCATCAGCCGCTCGCCTGCCTGTCGCATCTCGGCATTCGGTTCGACTCCGAAAACACGATTTCCATTCTCCAACAGCATGCGCGTCCAAAGGCCCGAACCCGAGGCAATGTCGGCGATCACCTGCTCCGGACGCAATCCGCATTCATCGCGCAGAGCCTTTAATGCTTCCGGCGGATATCCCGGCCGATAGCGCACATAATTCTCCACGCGATCGGAAAAACGGCTGGTTGTATTCGACGGCGACATCAACTTAACTTTAGCAGCAGGCCAGTGTATGAATTGATTCCCGGCTGCGCCATCCCGAAGGCAGCCCCTCACCTGGCCAGAGCACGCCCCAAGCAAGAGCAACCGGCGCGCCGAATAGGGACCTCGCGCAGCAGTTCTCGCCTGGAGTCGGAAAAAACTGCTTTGCTGCGCTTGCCAGAAAACCCATTCTAACGGCAGCATGGAAACGTTGTCTTTTCCAGCTCGGATGCGCATTGTCATCAAAGTCGGAACCAGCCTGATCGCTCCCGGCGGTCAGATCGACATCAATCTGCTACGCGGCATCGTCGATCAGCTCGATCTCGCGCACAACGAATATCTGATCGTCACTTCGGGCGCTATCGCGGCCGGAATGTCGAGCCTCTCGCTGGGCAACCGGCCCACGGATGTTCCCCGCATGCAGGCCTGCGCCGCCATCGGCCAAAGCCGGCTAATGCACACGTACGAGCGCCTGTTCTTCGGAAAGAAAGTGGTCGCGCAATTACTACTTTCGAGCGACGATTTCACTTCTCCCGTCCGCTATCGCAATCTGCAGAATGCGCTGGCGCAACTGCTGAAGCTCGGCGTCATCCCGATTATCAACGAGAATGACAGCGTCTCCGTGCGCGAGTTGGAGGGCGCCTTCGGTGACAACGACGAACTCAGCTCCCTGCTGGCCACGGCGGCGCACGCGGACTGGTTGCTCTTGCTGACCAACGTCGACGGGTTCATGATTCCCAACTCCCCCAGGAAGCCGCGCCTGCAGCGCATCATTCGGAAGGTCACACCTGCACTCGAAGGGCAGTGCGACGGCGCCAGTTCCCTGGGGCGTGGCGGCATGCTCTCGAAACTACGCGCCGCCAAACTGGCCAGTGATGCAGGAGTACATGTCGCCATCGTCAACGGGCGCCATCCCCAAGCAATTGGGCTCGCCATCCATCGCAAGATCGGCACCTATTTTCCGCCAACGCGGCAAGCGCGGAAGTCGGTTCGTTCACCAATCACGCGCTAGAATTGGAAGACCATGGCGACGCCTACGATCACGGCAGGCTCGACGCAAGACAAGCTCCGGCGCGCGCGCGCTGCCTCGGCCAGCCTCGCCCTGCTTGCGACCGACGAAAAGAACGCGATCCTGCTCGGGATCGCCGATCGAATCGAGGCCCACGAATCAGAGATTCTAAGCGCTAACAACCAAGACCTCGAACAATCCCGACTTGAAGGCGCCATGCGCGATCGCCTGCTGCTCACGTCCGCGCGGATTCGGGAGAGCGCTCGCGCGGTGCGCGACGTCGCCGCCCTCGCCGATCCCACCGGCGAAATTCTTGCGGAGTGGACCCGCCCCAACGGATTGCACATCCGCAGAGTGCGCGTGCCGCTTGGCGTCATCGGCATCATTTATGAATCGCGACCCAACGTCACCGTTGATACAGCGGTGCTCGCGCTGAAGACCGGCAACGCAATCGTGCTCCGCGGAGGCAAAGAAGCTGCTCAAAGCAACCAGCGGCTGGTCCAGATCATGTCGGCGGTTCCGGGGCTCCCCGATGGTGCCATGGCGTTGCTCGATTCCTCTTGCCGCGAATCCGTGCACGAATTGATCAAAGCGCGTGGCCTCGTCGATGTCATCATTCCCCGTGGCGGTGCGGGCCTCATCCGCTTCGTCGCGGAAAATTCCATCGTGCCTGTGATCGAAACTGGTGCCGGCAATTGCCACCTCTTCGTCGACGAATCCGCCGACCTCGACATGGCCGACCGCATCGTGCTCAATGCGAAAACGCAGCGGCCGTCGGTCTGCAACGCCGCGGAAAAACTGCTGATTCATGACCGGATCGCAGCCGAATATATCCCGCGGATTGTTCAGAAGCTGATCCTGACGGGGGTCCAGGTTCGTGGCGACGAAACAACGTGCGCACTGGCCGCTGGCTTGCCGGTCGTCGCCGCAACCGAACAAGATTGGGATGAAGAATATTTACGACTGTGCATCGCGGTCGCCGTGGTCAGTGACGCCGATGCGGCCGTCGCTCACATCAACAAGCATTCCACCAAACATTCCGAATCGATCATCACCGGCAACGAGACCACCGCCCGCAAGTTCCTGCGCGAAGTCGATTCCGCCGCAGTCTACTGGAACGCCTCCACGCGCTTCACCGACGGTGGAGAATTCGGCTTCGGCGCCGAAATGGGGATCAGCACGCAAAAGCTTCACTGCCGCGGCCCCTTCGCGCTTGCAGAATTGACTTCGTCGAAGTACGAGATCATCGGCACCGGACAGACGCGTAGCTGAGCCAATCTCACCGACCTTCGGCCCTTGTGCTACCTTACTGTTTCCGTTCCGGGAGCCTCATGAAACCGTTTTCCCTAGTCCCAGTGTTTCTTGTCGTCATCGTGTGTTCCACTTCCACCCCGGCTGCGAAAAACGACCAGCCCTCGACTGACATTTTCGGATTCCGTGACAGTGCTGCAGAACTAACCACCGAATCGCGATTCCTCGCGGTTCCCGACGCCAAGCTCGCCGAGACGCATCTTCGCATTTTGACCCGGGTCCCGCACATGGCGGGGACGGCCGAAGACAGGGCGACCGCTGACTATGTGGCGGAGAAATTCCGGGCGGCCGGACTGGACACGGAAATCGACGAATACAAAGTCTGGATGAACTATCCTGCGAACATCAGCGTCGACATGACTTCACCCGCGGGCGTGGCCATGCATGGCCCGACGCGCGAACGGGTCTCGAACGATCCTTATCAGGACGATCCGCGCGTGGTCGTCCCCTTCAGCAGCATGTCGCCTTCCGGCAACGTTGAAGCCGATGTCGTCTACGCCAATTACGGCACACCCGACGATTTCGACAAGCTGGAAAAACTGAAAGTCGATGTTCGGGGAAAGATCGTGCTCGTGCGCTACGGCCAGAATTTTCGTGGCGTCAAAGTCTTCGTGGCGCAGCAGCACGGAGCTGCCGGCGTGATCATCTATTCCGACCCGGCAGACGACGGCTGGCCCCGGGGGGACAAATATCCCGACGGACCCTGGCGCCCTGACACTGGTGTGCAGCGCGGCTCCGTGGGATACATGTTCGAGTTTCCCGGGGATCCCACGACGCCCGGCATCGCTTCGGTGCCATCGCTCACGGCTTCGCAACGCATCTCTCCGCAACAATCCGCGCAGATGCCGAAAATTCCCGTGACGCCAATCTCGTACCACGATGCCTGGCCGATTTTGCAGCATCTCTCCGGCCCAGACTCTCCGCGCGAATGGCAGGGCGCGTTGCCTTTCACCTACCACGTCGGTCCCGGACCGAGCCGCCTGAAATTGCATCTCGAGCAGAATTATCAGTACCGCACGCTTTGGGATGTCGTTGGTCGCATCCCCGGCGCGGAATCACCGGATCAGTGGGTCGTCGCCGGGAATCATCGCGATGCCTGGGTCTATGGTGCGGTCGATCCCAACAGCGGAACGGCCGCGATGCTTGAAGCCGTGCACGGCATCGGCGACCTGCTGCATTCCGGATGGCGGCCGAAGCGCACGCTCGTCTTCTGCAGCTGGGATGGCGAAGAAGAAGGCCTGATGGGATCGACCGAGTGGGTAGAGCAGCATGAGTCTCAACTCGCCAACTCCCCGGCGTACTTCAATGTCGATGTCGCGGTTTCCGGCCCGAGATTTGGCGCGTCGGCTGTGCCCAGTCTCAAGCAGTTCATCCGCGACGTGACCAAATCCGTGCCCAGCCCGAGAGGAGGCACGGTTTACGAACAATGGCAGAAGGCTTCGCAGCCCGAAAGTCCCTCGACGCAATCGCCGAGCGAGTCGGTTTCTGAAAATCGGCGCAGCCCGGCGGCTCAAGTCGGAAACGATGTCCCGGTCGGCGACCTCGGCAGCGGCTCCGATTACACCGCATTTCTGCAACATCTGGGCGTTCCTTCCGCCGACATGAGTTCGAGCGGACCGTACGGCGTATATCACTCCACGTTCGACGATTTCACCTGGTTCAAAAAATTTGCGGACCCGGATTTCGTCTACGAGCAGGAGATGGCCCGCCTCTTCGGCCTCGAAGCGCTACGCATGGCCGATGCCGAGGTTTTGCCTTACAACTACGAAGAGTACGGCAAGGAAGTCGAAGCGTACCTTGACGCCGCCCGCAAACGCGCCGAAGACAAACTGTCCCCCCAGGCCCTCGACTTCGGGCCGGTGGATAATGCCGCGCACCGCTTTGAAGCCGCCGGCGCTAAGATTTTGACGAAGCAGAAAAATCCACCCGCCAGTGTCGACCGTCTGAATGAAGTTCTGCTGGCGGCCGAACGCTCTCTGCTGATTCCCGAAGGCTTGCCGCATCGTCCCTGGTACAGGCACGCGATTTATGCGCCCGGCGAATACACCGGTTACGCTGCCGTGGTGATTCCCGGCGTCAATGAAGCTCTCGATAAAGGCGATGTCGAACGGGCACGGGAGGAACTGACCGCGCTGACCGCGGCTCTCGACCGGGCGGCCAAGATGCTGGAAACCTCTCGTTGAATATGACCTCAGCCCACTCCCTTGGACACTTTCTGCGCACTCTGCCAGCTTCGGCGGCCGCGACGTTTCTGGCGTTGTTTCCCATCGTCGATCCGTTCGGCGGGATTCCTATTTTCTTCACGATGACTTCCTCGTGGGACGCGCGCGATCGCGACCGAACTGCGTTCAAGACCGGCGTGTGGGTATTCCTGATCCTCATCACGTTCCTGTTCTTTGGCCGGTTCGTGCTGCACTTCTTCGGGATATCTCTTCCCGTCCTCAAAATTGCCGGCGGGCTGATCGTCGCCAATAGCGCCTGGGGCATGGTCACTTCCACGGCTCGCATAACTCCCGCGGAAACTCATGAGGCGGAAAATAAAGAAGACATTTCGCTGACTCCGCTGGCCATGCCGCTCATGTCGGGTCCGGGCGCAATCGGAGTCGTCATGGCGCTGGCGGCCCATGTCGATAACTGGTCGGCCTACATCGGCATGCTGATTGGCATCGCGGGCATTGCGCTCAGTGTGACCTTGTTCTTCTGGATGGGCGGGCCTCTGTACGCCGGCTGGGTCCGGGCGCGGTTGGAGCCATCAACCGGATTTTCGGATTCCTCATACTCGCGATCGCGGTCCAACTGGTTTGGGACGGGATCGCCGACTTCAATGCTTAATGTGGCTCCCACACTCCCTTCGACCAAATCGGGGCAAGCTCTGCCCACGAAGTCTCGCCTCAATCGAGCAGCATTCCTCGCCTAAGGTCGGCGATCTTACGGTGAACAACGTCAACGGCGATAAGGACCTTGAACCGGGCGGGGCAGTGTCCGGGTGACGCGCGAGCCCGCCACTTGCCAGCTAGTGCGAGCCCGCACTGGCATCGGCGACGTCAACAGCAACGGCTATGGCGAAACCGGCGGCTGGCTAGGCAAGACGGCGAGGACGCCCGCCCCGCAGTGGTTCACGCCGCGGCCCTTCCCCGCTGGTTGCTCTCGACCATCCGCTTCAGCTCGAGCGGCCTGTTGGCCGCGAATCCGGACTGATCGTCATCGAGATACAGAAAAAAGATGTGAGTTTTCCTTGCGCCAATTCCAAATGCGCTTGGCCCAATTGCGCAGCGTGCTTTCGCCGTAATCTCCCGGATGCTTGTTGCCCGGCCCGTGCAGCCGGACGTAGCAGGAGTGGGCATCTTTCACCTAAGGTCCGCAGAATCTGGGAGACCTGGGTAGACACCGTGGATCGGTTGGGCGCTGTCTCTGTGCTGCGCCGATGGGTGGGGTGGCAGGGCTCAAATTCACAAATGGCGTCCTAGAAATTGTAGCCGATGAGCAGGCGCAGCACGGGCGCTTGTCCGGACCACAGACTGGTCTTCATCTCGACAAAGGTTTTGCGTTTTTGTGCACCCAAGAAAACGTTGAAGCCGGTTTTATAGGAGAAATTGCCGAAACTGACATTTCCGCTGCTGGCTCCCCGATGAATGAAGTTCAACGATGGACCGACGCCGAAGTATGGACTCCAGTCACGGCGAAACGTGGTGTTGAGACGGTAGGCCGCTTCCAGGTTCAAAGCGAACATGTCGGTCAACTCTCCGAAGCCAAATTCGGCGTTGGGCCGGAACAACAGGCGCGGATTGAAGAACGGACCAATCTGGGACTGCAGGCCGAACAAAAACAGCTCGGGGCTGAAGCCAACTCCGATGCGTCCGCCGGCATGCCAACGGCGGGCTCCGTTCTCAATCTCGCTGGCGACCTGAGTCACCTGAGGAGGGGGCGGGGCGGCCTGGGCCCCTGCTCCGCCGTTTGCGTTGTCGCTGGCGGGTTGGACTACGGCGATGTTTTCGGCCACTTGCGTGCCTTGCTCGTCCGGCGCGCTACCGTTCACGCGCACCCGGGCCCCGGGCTTGACCGCTTCGTTGAGGACGGTGCCGCTGGCGAAAGTGAACAGGTGATACTGGTTGTCGTCGGAGCGCACGACAAGAGTATGCCGAGTCCGCGAGACCACCGTGCCTTCTACAACCACGCCGTTGGCATTCGTCTGGGCCGAATTTGCCGAAGGCGCATCGGGGAGATTTTGTTGGGCCTGAACCGTTACCACCAGGAAGGCAGACACACAAAGAGCACAGACACCGAGCAGAATTTGGGCTCGCATAAAACTTCTCCCTGCTGCTAGCCCGTTTTCTAGAGGACTTGAGGACTCCGGAGGACTGCAGTTACCCCCCATTGTGGGAGGTGCCAGAGGGACAAATCGATAGGGAGCCTACAGTATTTATGCAGCCGATTCAGCTTAGGAGAGATTTCTGAGCGGGTGAAGGGCAGAGCCATCCTGCGCAGGACGCGGCGGAGGAATGCGTCGGCTCCCACACAAGCTAGGAATCGAAATCCCCCCGCTAACGAAAACCGCGATCGGTGGGCCAACCCAGCACACTTTGACTCCGTCAGGACGGGCTGCGGAGGGGGGCATCCGCGGGGGTGGGTTCGAAACGAGCGAGCAACAGCAGGTTTCTCGACTTGCCGTCGCTCGAAACGACAAGGGAAGTGGGATGGCGTTGCGGCACGCCGAAAGCCACACCTTTCAAGCGTGCCTCAAGCTAGATCTTCAACGGATGCTGGCTCGGCGGGCCATCGCCCATCCGGCGAAAAGCGCGCCCGCTCGAGGTCAAAATCACCACCCACGCAGAGAAATTGAGCACAGCCTGTCCGGTTAGGAACATTCCAGTCCGGTAGTGGACGGGTTCCCCGAATGCCGGATTGCAAGCAGAGGACATTAGCGTCGCCTCGATCGGCACGCCGGATGCTGAGTTGTTCTTCACCCTAGCGTGTGAGGTGTCCCTTGAAAAAGACCGAACGGATGCGGCAGGTGATTTCCGGTTCGATGGAATCCGCCGATGTCCAACGGCGGACGGAAGAAGGCTGGAAGCTGGTAGCGATAGAGTGGGAACGAGAGGTCGAAACCGCCGACGATCAGCTGCTGGGGGAGGTGCCCTTCGGACTCCGGATCAGCCGGGAGACTCAGCGGCTGGAACAAGATCCGGCAGAACGAGAGATCTTATTGCAGCTGATGGAACTAATGGTTCAGGAAGGCTCCTACGCACACATTGCAGAGGAGATTAATCGTCGGGGATTCCGCACTCGACAGGGTGCGAGGTGGACTCAGGTATCGGTTTTCGAAATGCTGCCCCGACTCATTGAAGTGGGCCCGCAGTTGTTCGAGAGTGCGGAATGGCAGAAGCGCGCACGGCAGATTCCGAACCAACACTGAGTCCTCGGACTCTTGCCGCGCTGGCGGGGGAGAAAAATGTGGCCCGCCCCCTACACAAACGAAAAATCAAGGTCCCTTCCGGTAGCTCCGTCCTGAGAGCAGCAGTCCGATCGTCCGCGGACCCTACGGACTCCTCGCTTCGCGACTGGGGGGCGGGCGAAGGCCTCCTCCCCTGTTCAAGCTGAGAATCAAAATCCCCACCCAAGGAAGGCTGCGTCGGGTGGGCCACTCGGTGGGCCGCAGAGCAAAAACGTTCTTGACGGGACTGGTTTGGGCTGTGGTATTAGAGAACGTCTTCGACGGAGGCAACATTACGCTCGGGCGCGAACGTGGCGGAAAGGAATCGTCGTGAGCGGAAGCTTGGGAAATCCGTTGGCAGTCGTGGCGTACCAGATTCCCAGCCAGGTGATCTGGTCCTATTCGGTGGGGGGATTGGTTTTTGCCATTGGACTGGCCGGAATTTTTGCTCGCGGAGATTGGCAAAAAGCGCGAGCATTCGACAAGCTGATTCTGTTCGGACCGCTTTTCTACGCGGCGCCAATTGCGGCATTCGGCACGGAACATTTCACGCTGACGCCGATGATCGCGTCGCTCGTGCCGAGCTGGATTCCGTGGCATATGTTTTGGGCGTATTTCGTTGGCGCGTGTTTTATCGCGGCCGGGTTCAGCCTGGTGACGGGGATCCAGACGCGTCTGGCTGCGAGTTTGCTGGGATTGACGTTTTTTCTTTTCGTGGTGCTGATGGATGCACCAGCTTGGGCACAGAATCCGCGAGACCGGTTTGCGGCGATCCTCACGTTAAGGGAGCTTGCGTTCAGCGGCGGCCCTCTGGCGCTGGCAGCGAGTCTGAGCGGGTCGGGGGAGAAAAGTGGCAAGAACGTGCTGGCGACGATTGCGCGATACTTCGTTGCAATTCCGGTGGTGTTTTACAGCTTCGAGCAGTTCCTCCACCCCGATCGCGTTCCGGGCGTTCCGCTGGAACCGTTGACTCCGCAGTGGATCTTCGGACATGCGATTTGGACTTACGTGGCGGCAGTAGCTTACGGGGTCACGGGCATCCTTTTGCTGGTGAAAAAGAAAACCCGCGCAGCGGCGACCTGGTGCGGCCTGAGTGTGCTCCTGGTAGAGTTGGTCGTGTACGTGCCGATTGGAATTGTGGAACGCGCCAGGCTCGACAGGGGCCTGAATTACGTCTTCGACACGTTGATGTTTTGCGGCACGGTTCTTCTGCTTGCCGGTGCCATGCCGCGAGAAGGGTCAGCGAAATCATTGGCTCGAGAGGGTATCAGGCATTGATCCTGCGGTTGCACCTTAACGCTAAGACAAAGGGCTGGCGGAGTCCCCACGTTGCGAATGCCGCCCTTCAACTGGCGC